>CAMWSM010000029.1 GCA_947176915.1 uncultured Porphyromonadaceae bacterium
GTATAACGGGAAAGTGGAATTTTGGTTTGATTTATGGCATAAAGAAAGTAAAAAAATTTAATGATAAAGGAGTGTTAAATGGGTGGAAATGGTTAATAATCGGTGTATTAGGTTGTAAATATACATTCAGAATTTAACAGAGGTTAAAAAGGAAAAATGTAATTTTTGGGGAATAGCCGGGAGTCCGGTCAGTCCCATGACCGGGGGGGCGACTCTGGTGAGAGGCAAGGGATTTTATGATTGGATTGAGATTTTTTTGTTGGGATTTTTGACGGGAAAGGTCGGGGCAGGGACTGCCCCGACTCCCAGCCGGGGGTATAAACAGAGAGAGGCAGCCATATTAGGGGCTGCCTCTCTGTTTATAGGAGGATGTTATCTTTATTTTATTTTTACTGTCAGGGGGTTGTTGGCGTATGGGAAGCGGACGTAGAGGGTGCGGGTTGAATCGTCGTAGCTCCAGCCGTATTGACGAATCATCTTGACGCTCATCATTTCATCAAGCTTGGTGCCGTCGGAAAGAGTTACTTTCTTAGGCTTAGCAACGTCCATAAGCTGCATTGTGAACATTCTCACGGCAGGCATATCTGCATATTTGCCTTCGCTTGATAGGGAGATTTCGGTTTCCTTGCCTTTAACCTCACCTTCAAAGTGGGTCAGCTGATATTCTCCGTCAGCAATGGAGGTGGGGGAGATGCGATTGTCATCGTAAAGCGTGTAGCGGCTCTTCTCTCCCTTCTTGCCGGGATAATAGCGGATGGTAAGCACTCCGGGATTGTATTGTGTTACATTCTCGATAGGCATTTCAAATTGAGGTATGAAAGAACCTGCTTTCACAAAGAGAGGAAGCACATCGAGAGGCGCGGGCACCACTGCTTCCTGACCACCCTGATAATGATCTTTGGCATCATACCAGCTGATCCATTCTCCGGCCGGGAAAAGGACCTTACGGGATGTAGCGCCTTGCTCCATTACAGGAGCCACAAGCACTTCGCTGCCCCAGAAATATTCATCGTTTATACGCGCATATTTTTCGCCCGGATTTGCTCCGTCAAAGTTGAGCGGACGAACCAAAGGATAGCCCTTCGTGGAGTTTTCGAAGGCGAGGGTATAATTGTAAGGAAGCCATTCGTAGCGCATGTTGATGAATTTTTTAAGAATCGGCTCACTGTCGGGATAATGATAGGGCTCAGCCTGCACGGTGGCGTGAGTTCTCATCACAGGGGTGAAGGCTCCCATTGCCACCCAACGCAGATAAAGTTCCTCATCACGCGGATTTTTAGGATCAACAGCAAAACCGCCGAGGTCTGAACTCATGTATCCCAGTCCGGAGAGACCCGAGGAGAGCATGAGGTTTACCTGTGGCTGATAGCCCCCCCAGGAGCGGGACACGTCAGTGGTCCAAGGGAAGACACTGTAACGTTGCAGACCGGCTGTTCCGCCGCGCATCATAAGAAGAGGGCGCATGTCGGGATAATCCTTTCGGAGACCTTCGTAAATCAGGCGGCTCCACTCATTGCCATATACATTATGATATTGTGGACCAGTCTCGCCGTTTGCATGAACCATTGAGCGCGGATGCACCTCCGGTTCGCCAAGGTCGCCCCACCATCCGGCTATGCCATCCTCAGTGAGGTCTTTGAGGCGATTCCAAAGCCATTGGCGAGTTTCGGGATTGCTGACATCGATCATTCCGGCATCTCCTACCCAGGTGGTAACGTCGTGGGTGTTGCCGGCAGAATCCTTTACAAGCATTCCGCGCTCCGAGAGATAGTTGTAATTGTCAATGGCACCGATCTTATTCATGTAAGGCTGTGAGATAGTAACGGTGTTCACTCCACGGGCCTTAAGGTCGGCAAGCATCTTCTTATGGTCGGGCCACTGCTCCTTATTCCATTCGAGGCGACCCATATCGGTCTCCTTTCCATACCAATACAGGTCGAGCACGATTCCATCAACAGGATAACCTGCATTCTTAAGGGAGTCGATTGCGCCTACGGTCTCCTTCTCGTTATGGTAGCCATATTTCGAGGTGATGTAACCGAGGCTCCATAGCGGGGGGAGGTCCTGCCGCCCGGTAAGGAGGGTATATCCCTCAGTGGCATCGGCAATTTTTCCGTGTCCGTTTATAAAATAATATGAAAGGGGCTTGGGAGTGTCGGAAGTGTATGTTACCGTATCTCCGAGCACAAGCAGAGCCTCATTATAATCGTCGAAAAGGACGCCATATCCCTTATCCGAAACGTAATAGGGAGCGGATATGCCCATCTGGGAGATGCGTGGATCACCGGCTGTGTAACCGTAGTTCTGGCGGTTATACATTGTGAGAGAATCGCCGTTGAGGACAGGAGAATGACCTCTTTCACCGCCTCCGTAGATAAACTCACCCTCGACTCCGGCAAGCGTAATGCTCTTTACATCTCCGGAGTTGTCCACACCCTCCATCTCTGAGAGAATAAGATTTCCTGCAGGGTCATGGAAAGTAACGACCCCTGTATTCCTATCAATCCTTACAGTAGTTGTCGGTGATGATATAAAGAAGGCATCGGGCTGCGTTATTGTGTTTATCTTTACATCAACGGGAGCAAGAATGGCAGACTGTGATGGAGAATAGGTGAGTTTTGAATCGACAGGAAGTGATGTTACTCGAAAAATATCGGCAGTGATGGGCTGCACGCTCACCACACCTTTTTTCGTCATCACTTCATATCCCCCCTTTTTCTCCTTGATTTCAGATTGCCCCGCTATGGCAACCGAGAAAAGGGAAACAGCTCCGAAGGCTGCTGCGGTTATGAAAAGTTTTGAGTTCATTTTATTATTAATTTAAGGTGTAAGGAAAATGATTACTCGGCTGTGTCGTCAAACTCAAGATCTCCGTCTACAATGACATGCCAGGGAAGACCTGATTCAGCGAGTTTCTCCAGGAATGGATCCGGATTAAATTCCTCTACGTTATGTACACCCGGCTTAACCCATTTGCCAGTCAGGAACATGTAGGCACCTACCATTGCCGGGACACCTGTGGTGTAGCTGACTGCCTGTGCGCCGGTCTCCTTATATGCCTCTTCGTGAGAGCAGTTGTTGTAGATGTAATATGTGGATTTCTTACCCTCTTTGTCAAGACCGGAGATGCGGCAGCCGATAGATGTCTCTCCCGTGTAGTTCTCTCCGAGAGATCCCGGGTCGGGAAGAACGGCTTTGAGGAATTGGATAGGAATTATTTCCCGTCCCTCATACATTACAGGGTCGATACGAGCCATGCCTATATCCTGAATCACGCGCAGGTGAGTAAGATACTCCTGTCCGAAAGTCATCCAGAAACGCGCTCTGCGGATGCTTGGATAGTTAAGCACGAGGCTTTCCAGCTCTTCGTGGTAAAGAAGGTAAGACTCACGCTCGCCTATATTGGGATAGTTGAGGGGACGATGGATTTCGAGATTCTCTGTCTCCACCCATTTACCATCCTGCCAATATTTCCCTTTCTGTGTGATTTCACGTATGTTGATTTCCGGATTGAAGTTAGTGGCAAAAGCCTTCCCGTGGTTTCCGGCATTACAGTCAACAATGTCGAGATAGCGCATCTCAGAGAAATGATGTTTTGCAGCGTATGCCACAAATACCGCCGACACACCCGGGTCGAAGCCGCATCCGAGGATGGCGGTCAGACCGGCTTTTTCGAAACGCTCGCGATATGCCCACTGCCAGCTGTATTCAAAGTGAGCCTCATCTTCTGGCTCATAGTTTGCTGTGTCAAGATAGTTTACACCACATCGCAGACAAGCCTCCATGATTGTGAGATCCTGATATGGAAGCGCAACGTTTATGCAGATGTCCGGCTTATGGCGGCGGAATAGCTCACAGAGCTCCTCCACTGAGTTGGCATCCACGCGGTCGGTTGTGATGTTTGGAGCTCCGATACGTTGCGCGAGACGGTCGCACTTCTCTTTTGTGCGAGAGGCTATGACGATCTCGTTAAACACATCAGGGTTCTGCGCACATTTCGCAGCCACCACTGTGCCGACGCCTCCGGCGCCGATTATCAATACTTTTCCCATTATTATATTATTTTTTCTTGAAATTTTGAGTTATAATCGGTTTGGAGATAATCTCCCCTTATAGTCTGCAAAAATAATAAAAAAACTTCAAAACCCTATCCCTCTTTTATTAATATTGGCATATCGCGGTTCTATTTAACTTTGATTTAAAGAAAAATTATTAAATTTGCACTCTCGGTTAAAAGCCGTTCAGAGCATTTATGGAAATTATATATACACTTGACCGTCTTCCGGAGACAGCCCGTAGGTTTTGCGAGGCCATAGGCTCACGCAGAGTCTTCGCTTTTCATGGGGCTATGGGAGCCGGGAAAACCACTCTCATAGCCGCAATATGCCGATGCCTGGGTGCGGAGGATGATTTCGGAAGTCCGACGTTCAGCATAATCAATGAATATACCGACAAAGAGGGGAATCCTATCTATCATTTCGACTTTTACAGGATAGATTCTCTTTCGGAAGCTATTGATATGGGAGCGGAGGAATATTTTTATTCCGGCGACCTCTGCCTTATGGAATGGCCCGAGCGAATAGGGAAAATTCTTCCGGAAGAGACAGTGGATGTGGACATTACCGTTAACCCTGACGGGAGCCGCACGCTGAGAATGACAGATTAATCAGGCAGTATCTATGGAGATAATCTCTGTTGATGTAACAGATTCCACCAACAGCCTTGTCAAGGAACTGGCAAAGAGGGGGAGCGGGGAATGTCTGGTCTATGCCATTGAACAAACTGCCGGAAGAGGACAGAGGGGAAATAAATGGGAATCGGAGCCCGGCAAGAATCTTACGGCGTCCATGCTTCTTTTCCCTAAGGATATTCTTCCCTCCGAGCAGTTTGTCATTTCGGAGGCTGTCGCATTAGGTGTGGTTGATATTCTTGGGGAGATGGGTATTGATGCCCGGGTGAAATGGCCTAACGATATCTATGTCGGCGACAGAAAGATCAGCGGCATATTAATCGAACATTCCGTCATGGGCCGCTCAATCATGCATACTGTCGCCGGGGTCGGGTTGAATCTCAATCAGTCAAAATTCATCAGTGATGCTCCGAATCCGGTCTCTGTGGTGCAGCTAAATGGAAAAGAATGTGATGTGTCAAAAGCAGCTGTCAGCCTTGCGGAGGCGGTGAAACGCCGCATCCCCTTGGATAAAATGGAGATGAGGTTGCTCCACGAGGAATTTCTGTCTAAATTGTGGCGCGGAGATGGCAATCTGCATCCTTTTCTTGACAAAAATAGCGGGAAGCGTTTCAGAGGGAAGATCATGGATGTAGGTCTTGACGGGCTACTCAGAGTGATGGATGATGAAGATATGCTTCACGACTATGCCTTTAAGGAAGTGGAGTTTCTATTGGATTGAGACCGGATAATTGATAATTAACTAACGAATAATATAGTGATGCAAAACGATAATATCAGTGAAACTATGCCGACACCCGGCTGGAAGCGCCTGCTCGGACCACTTGTAAGGTACGGACTTCCGCTCGCGCTGACTGTGTTGCTGGTGGTCTACATGTTCCGTAAGGTCAACTTTACGGATATGTGGGATCTCATCAAGCATGGTGTGGACTATTGGTGGATTCTGCTGGCAATGGGTATCAGCATCTTCTCACATATATTTCGTGCCGCCCGCTGGCGTCTTCAGTTGAACGCATTAGGCATCAAGCCCCCTTTCATGGCTCTATGCTGCTCGATTTTCGGTTGTTATGCCCTCAATCTTGTCTTTCCACGCCTGGGGGAGGTGTGGCGCTGCACATATATCGCCTCCTCGCAGAAGGCATCCTTCTCTTCCGTTCTGGGATCGATGATAGGGGATCGTCTTGCCGACACCCTTATGGTGCTTCTCCTTTTATTGTTGTGTCTTGTAGTGGCAGCTCCTGCATTGGAGGCTTTCCTTGTAAAATATCCTGTCGGCAGAGATTTGATGGCCCTGCTTTATAATCCCTGGTTCTGGGTGGCAGCCATTGCCCTCTGTGTTGTGAGCTGGGGCTTGCTGAGAATATTTCGCGACTCAAAGGTTGTGGTGAAACTCAAGGAGATGGCTTTCAAGATGTGGGAAGGCTTCAGTGTCGTGGCACGCATGAAGGGCCGCTGGCAATTCCTGTTACTGACCTTGTGTATATGGGGTTGCTATTATTTTCAGCTTTATGTGGCTTTCTACGCATTCCCATTCACACGTGAGTTATGTCATGGAGATGGAATGGCATGGGGTCTGACACCCTGTCTTGTAGCCTTTGTCTTAAGTTCTATAAGCATGGCTATTCCATCGAACGGAGGTCTGGGACCATGGAATCTTGCCATAATGTTCGGACTTTCCATCTATGGCGTAAGCGATGCTCAGGGAACCGCCTTCTCTATGCTGCAATGGAGCGGTCAGACCGTAATGCTTATTATTCTTGGAATTTATACGATGATCTACATTTCAATGTCGCGTAAAGCCAACGGAGGCACAGAGAAAGGGTCATTCAAGCTTTAACAAATAAATAACTAATCCAAATCTGAGTGCAACATGCTTATAATACCTGATGACGACGAAAAGAACGGAAACGATTTCTTTGAAAGCGACGAACAGCCCGCTCCCGTTGTAAAGCCAGCCAAGAAACCGACCTATCAACCCGACGACCCGGCTTACTGGGAGGAAGAGGAGGGTGAATGGGAACATCTCCGGCCTCAATCATCCACAAAAATATGGATATGGTGTGGAGGAGCGATAGTCGTGGTGTTGCTGTTTATTGCGATATGGCTGCGTTATTTCTCCCCATACGTAGAGGATGCCACGCAATATGGCTATGTGGAGAATATCGAGCGCAGGGGATCCATCTTCAAGACATACGAAGGTGTGCTGATCCCTTATAAGGAATTGATGGATACGACCCGCATTTACCGAAGAGATTTTATTTTCACGGCAGTGAATGAGAGCATAGCGATAAAGCTGAAGAAGGCGCAGTTTGATGCTCGCCCTGTGAGGGTAGGCTACAAACGCTATCATGCCACAGTGCCTTGGAGAGGATCGAGCAATATAGTGATAATCTCAGTAGACAGCGCCCGTCCGGAGCGCATTCTTCCTCCGGAATATACACCCAGCCTATGAGACAATCCTTGTTGATTATTTTTTCTTTCCTGTCTTTTATCTGTCCTGCCTTTGCTCAGGAAGCGAGTGTTTTAATAGGGAAAGGGGAGAAAATAATAGGTAAATTTAAGTATAAGGACAGCAAGACTCTCAGAAGGGCAGTCGTGGCGGAAGGGGTAACGGAAATTGGAGAATATGCCTTTCTCGGATGTGATAGTCTGGAGGAGCTCGTCCTGCCCTCTTCTCTGTGCAAGATAGGAGAGGGTGCTTTCAGGGAGTGCAGGTCTTTAAAACGTCTGGTCATTCCCAAAGGGGTAACGGTCATTCCGCGCTATATGTGCGCTTGGTGTGAGGATTTGAAAATTGTGGTTCTACCTTCGGGATTGAAAGATATAGGCTCGCATGCTTTCGCTTATTGTGAAAATCTTTCCGAAATATCGTTGCCTTACAGTCTGACCCATATAGGGAGCAATGCCTTCAGTTTTTGCAAATCATTGAGGGAGATTGAGATTTCAGCCTCCATGCAGGAATTGGAATCTTACGCTTTCTCGGATTGTTGTTCTCTTCGCAGGGTTATTCTGCCTGCCAATAATAAAATGCTCGGCGAGCTTCTTTTTATCGGATGTAAGAATCTGGAGGAGATAGAATGCATGAGCAAGTTGCCTCCAACATTCGATTGCGACAGTCCTCTCTTTGATCCTTCCGAAAAGGATATGTATGAAAAGATAAGTCTCAAAGTGCCACAATCGGCACGCAGCCTGTATAGAAAAGCAAAAGTATGGAGTCTGTTTCAGTGAGAGGAACAGACTCCATACTTTTTACATATCGTTGATTATTCCGCAAGAATAATATTATCAACACTTACTTAACGATGGTTATTGTTGCCCGGTCTGCCGGGAGTGTTGGGATTGGGTTGCCCGGGCGCCGGAGCCGGTTTGATATTGTTCCCGGGTTGACCGGGCGCCGGTTTGCCGTAATTAGGTCTGCTTGGTGGCAAGGGTTTGGGCATAGGTTTTGGGGGGATACGGTGATGGCTGAAATGTGGATTACTGTCATAAACCATGGGTGCGCATCCCGTGGAAAGAAGACCCACAACTGCCACCATCATAATAAGGGGGAGACGAAATACCTTTTTCTTCATATAAACCTTTTTCTGTTTTAACAATCCATAACCCTCTTTTGTTACTCCTCACAAGATAGAAATGTCATAAATTTTATATACTTTTGCAGAAACTAATCTTATTAACCCTTATATCATGAAAAGAATAAAACTCCTCCTGTTCCTCTCTTTGATTGTATTCTCCATAGGAGCGCAGACACGTGTCGTTGCCCACCGCGGATTCTGGAAAACAGACGGTTCCGCCCAAAATTCAATAGCCTCTCTCTCTAAGGCAGACTCCATAGGGGCATACGGAAGTGAATTTGATGTGTGGCTGACAGCAGACGATTCACTTGTCGTAAATCACGACCGGGTGTTCAAAGGGATAAATTTTCCGGAAGCTACTGCGGCAGAGGTTGCCTCCATCCGGCTTGACAACGGGGAATCGGTTCCTACTTTGGCAGAATATCTGAATGAGGCGAAAAAATATCCCGACCTTCGTCTTGTGCTGGAGGTAAAAACATACGGAGATGACTCTGCCCGTCAGACTCTCGCCTGTCAGAAAATTGTGGATATGGTGGATGCTTCCGGACTCCGCGACCGTACGGACTACATCGCTTTCTCCCTTTTTGCATGCAAGGAACTCCACCGGCTGTCCCCCGATCGCCCTGTCTACTATCTTGAAGGGGATCTTTCCCCAAAAGAGGTTAAGGAATTAGGCTTTGCGGGAATAGATTATTCCTATAAAGCACTCTCCAAACATCCGGAATGGATAGAGGAGGCAAAGAATGAAGGCTTGGAGATTAACGTATGGACTGTAGATTCTCCGGAAATAATGCAGGAGCTAATTGACAAAAAGGTTGATTTTATAACTACTAACCGTCCCGATCTCCTGCTTCAATTGCTTAATTGAAAACCTGATATTTTTAAGCTTAATCAAGACAGCCGGCTAATATTTACACTCGCCGGCTGTCTTGATTTTATCAGATGATGGGTATATATCGTTTTATTAATTTGTCGGATGTTTGATTATAATTTTCAATAAGTATTGATTTACTGTGATTTAGATTTTGAATAATTATGATTGAAATATGATGGTATAGGAATGTGAAAATGACTTATATAACTTTGCAATCGGAAATCGGGAACATCCGTTCCGGGAAGGAAAATATACTGACGTGATGTCAGGCACCACCATAGATTTTTCAAAGAAAACAGATATCACTATTCCTGCTCTGGATGGCGCAGTGTTTGTGGCGATAGAGTAGATCAGGAACAAGTGAGCAAGCCTCACAGTAGTTGTAAGAATTGGATAAATGTAAGAATTAATTATTTAGTTAAGTAGCGTTTTAGACAAATGTGGCTTTATGATTATCACTAATCTGAGAGCTGCATTTGTTTTTTAATATAAATTTTTATAATTTTACGCTATGATTCAGATAAACTTTACAGTTAACTAACCTTCCGAATAATCTTGAGTCTACCATGAAAAATTTACTCCTATTTTTCACAATATTGATTGCATTGAGCGGGTGTCGTAAGTCTCCTGCCGATGATTCTACCATACTGTCGCAGCTATACTCCAATTTGGACGATGAAATTTCCAAAGCGGGGGAATATGATAAGGAGAAAGAACAAAGAATCAGGATATTGCGTGAAGATTACGTAGGAAATAAAGACAAGGGAGATATTAAGGAAGTTCTGGAGGAACTTGTGCATGAATTTAACAGTTATAACGCAGATTCCGCCTTATATTATGTCAACGCTTATATAAATCTTCCAGAAGTAAAAGAGACACCGGATCTCTATACTAAGCTTCTCATCCGAAGAGCGGATATCTTCGCTCATGCGGGGTTATTTCCGGATGCTTTGGAGATTCTTGCGTCAATTCCCCGAAATTCACTTTCTCCCGAGTTGCTTGAAGACTACTATTCCACTTATTGTGCTACATATCAATATCTGAGCGAATATGCAAGCGAACATGAGGCAGCTCCCGATTACAGTGTTAAACGCTCGCTTTATGCCGACTCCTTACGAATGGTTACAAAGCAGGGTTCTTTCAACGATATGGTGTATGTAATGGCTGAGAAAGCGAGAACCGGCGACCCGGACACTGCTATTAAAGAGCTGAAAAAAGAACTTTTGAAATATCACCCCGGTTTGAGAGAGTATTCCATCATAGCTTCCACCTTAGCCTATATTTACAAAACGGTGGGTAATGATACGGAATATAAGAAAAATCTCGTGATGAGTGCTATTTCTGATGTAAAAGGATCTGTGAAAGAGAATATGTCTTTCAGGGAGATGGCTACGGTTATGTTTGAAGGTGGCGACGTGGAAAGAGCCAATTTCTATCTCAAGAAGAGCATAGCCGATGCCAATTTTTATTCTGCCTTGATGAGGAATGCACAGTCAAGCAAGATGCTTCCTGTTATTGATGAAGCCTACACTCTGAAACAGAAACAGCTGACCTCACGGTTGCGAGTCATGGTGTGGTGTAGCTCCATACTTTCCTGTGTCCTCATCGTAACCGTTTTCTATATCCTCAAACAATTTAAGAGTCTGCGTAGGGCTAACAGAAAAATAAAAAAAGCGAATGATGAGCTTTCCGAGATGTCCGTGAAGCTTAAGGAGAGCAATGAGGCTTTGGAAGAGAGCAATGAGGCATTAGGGGAAAAGAACGACGCCCTGGCAAGGATAAACGCCGAGTTTGAGAAGCAAAATCATGAGCTTGCCTCTAAAAATCAACAGCTCATCGACTCCAATCTTACTAAAGAACAATATGCCGGGCTGTTTATGGAATATTGTTCCTCAGCGATCTCTACCCTTCATTCCTATCAGAAATCATTGAAGGTGCTTGCTGCACAAGGAGGCAACCGTAGTGCCCTCATAAAGAAGATAGAATCTCCTGCGATATCGGAAGAGATGCTTAAACGTTTTTACCAAATGTTCGATCAGGCGATATTCAAGCTCTATCCTGATTTCATAGAAAAATTCAATGCGCTGCTGATTCCTGAGGAGAGAATCACTCTTAAATCGGGAGAACTTCTCACTACAGAACTTCGACTGTATGCCCTTATACGAATGGGCATCGATGACAGCGATAAGATAGCGAACTTCCTGCGCTGCTCCATTTCCACGGTCTATACATATAGGTCGAAAATGAAGAAACGCGCTCTTCACCCTGATTCATTTGAGGAGGATGTGAGGCAAATATGGTGATATTACTCCATTTCACCCTCTTGAATTTCTTTGGCAATTATTGATTTTAGCAGGAGTTGTAGCGGTGTAATAAATTTATAATCAATGCTTTATTCTTTTTATATGTTTTGATTTTGATTTGAGCCACTTGATAATAGGAAAAAAGTTGCAGAACTTTGTCTTCGGATATTGACGGAAGGCTTTCTTCCACTCTTCCACATAAAGAGTCTGGCGTCAATCCACCTTTTATCATAGTGAAAACTCATCACAATTAAAACATACAATAATGAAAAGAAAACCATGGAATTTGCAGAGAGCATTGCAGACACTTGTCTGGCTTATTGCTCTGCTGGCAGTCCCGACCGTTTCGGCACAGACCTTAAACGTCACGGGAAAAGTAACGGATCCCAACGGAGAGGAACTTATCGGCGTTACAGTCTCCGTGAAAGGGAAACAAACTATCGCTACATCCACCGACCTTGAAGGACGTTACACACTTAACGGTGTGCCTTCCGACGGGACACTTATCTTCAGTTATGTCGGCTTTGGGGCAGTAGAGAAACCGGTCAAAGGTCAGACTGTCATTGATGCCGTAATGAAGGAGGATGCAGAGATCCTCGGTGAAGTAGTGGTGGTAGGCTACGGTTCATTAAGCCGCAAGGAGGTGTCAAGTTCAATCGTTCAGGTCAACAGCGATGACTTCCAGAAAGGAGCCATGAACAATCCTATGGAAATGCTTACCGGAAAGGTTGCGGGTCTGAACGTATCAAGTACAGCAGCCGCAGACCCTAACGGCTCTGCCTCCCTTCAGGTGCGTGGCGCCACCTCACTTAGTGCCGGCAACGGTCCGCTTATCGTAATCGATGGTGTTCCAGGAGGGGACATCCGTACGATCGCTCCCCAGGATATCGAGTCAATGTCTGTGCTTAAGGATGCTGCTTCAGCCTCTATTTATGGTACACGCGGTGCGAACGGCGTTATCCTCATCACAACTAAAAAGGGTACAGGAGAGGTCGGACCTCCGGTTGTAACCTACGACTCATACGCAGCTGTCGCTTTCGCAAAAGACAGACCGGAAGTTCTTTCTCCTTACGAATGGCGTCTCGCACGCCGTGGCAACGATTACGGCGCAAGCACGGATTGGTATAGCTTGATCACCCGAAAGGCTTCATACGACACCAACCAGTATATAGGTATCGACGGTTCGCTGGCAAACGGAGGCTACTACACCGCATCACTCAACTATAAGAATGCAAATGGTCTTGACATCGTGAGCAAACGAGAGGAATTCGGCGGTCGTGCTGTCGTTTCCGCTAACACACTTGCCAACCATCTCAGAATCACAGCCTCTATCAATGCCCGCAAAGTAAAGGAGAAATGGGGAGACAGCGGAATGTTTGACACAGCCCTGGGCATGAACCCTACTATCCCTGTATTCAACGAAGACGGCTCATACTATCAGCCTACATCTCCGACAGACATCAAAAACCCTGTTCAGCAGCTTAAAGTCAACACTTCCGAGGGCAACCGCACATATTTGCTCGGGACAACTGACGTGAAATACAGCATCTGGAGCAATGAGAAACATGCTGTCAGCACAACTCTTTCCTATTCCTATAACTATAATGATCTAAAGAGCGACTATTATACACCCACCACCTCCGGAGAATCTTATTGGGGCGGTTATGCAGGCCGAGCATCCATGCAGTATCAGAAATGGTGGACAAACCGTATAGAATGGATCGGAAACTATAGCTTCGTTTCAGATGATCACGAGGTGAAAGTTGTCGGAGGTTATTCTTTTGAGCGCAGCAATTGGGAACAGATGTTCATGCAGAACAATGATTTCACATTTGACAAACCTCTTTGGAACGGCATCGGTTCAGGATCCTGGTTGGGAGATGGAAAAGCGCAGATGTATGGCGGTAAGAGTGAATCCTCACTTGTAGGTTTCTTCGGTCGTGTGAACTATTCATGGAAAGGTATGATCATGGCAGCGGCCTCCATACGTCATGAAGGCTCAACAAAATTCGGTGCTGACAAGAAATGGGGTTCCTTCCCTTCAGTGTCAGTTGCATGGGAAATGGCAGAAGCCCCCTTCCTTAGAGATTACGTTCAGGAGGTTCAGAGTCTTAAGCCGAGAGTTTCCTACGGTGTAACCGGACGTAGCGATTTTGACGCTTATAAATCACTTGCCACATACTCTCCGAACGGCACTTACCTTATTGACGGAACATGGGTTACAGGCTATCGTCCTTCCAATAACGCCAATCCGGATCTCGGTTGGGAGAAACTGTCGAGTATGAACATCGGTGTTGATTTCCAGCTATTCAACCGCCTCTACGGTTCTATTGAATACTTCGACCGTCGCTCGCAGGATCTTCTCTACAACTACACGGCTCCTCAGCCTCCTTACGTTTATCCGGAGATTCTTGTAAACGTGGGTACTACTAAAAACACCGGTATAGAGCTTGCATTGAATGTGGATGCAGTTATGAATCGTCCCGTAACCTGGACCACAGGCATCAACTATTCATACGGCACTACCAAATTGACTAAGCTTTCAAACTCAGTCTATCAGGCATCTTATCTTGATCTGTATCAGAAACCGGGTGTGGGCACAAGCGAATACTTTTTCCGTGTAGAAGAGGGAGGCAGAATCGGTCAGTTCTGGGGGTATGAGTATGCCGGTGTAGACGAGAATCATAATATGCTTGTCTATACAGCAGATGGAGAAAAGATTCCGGCAGCCGCAGCTGATCCGAAGGATAAGAGATATATCGGCGACGGAGCACCCAAGCATTTCCTCACATGGAACAACACCATCAAATGGAAAAACTTCGATCTCAGCCTGATGTTCAACGGCGCGTTCGGTTTCCAGATTTTCAATATGCGCAAATATGGCATGGGTCTTAAAGGAAGCGGCAGCGACAACGTGCTCCGCAGCACATATCTCAAGGATCGCGACGTATGGTCAGGCGGTGGAGTGATCTCCTCTTACTTCCTTGAGAACGGCGATTATTTCAAACTTGAAAATGTAACATTGGGTTACACTGTTCCGGTGAGAAGCAAGCTCATAGATTCATTCCGCCTATACCTTGCAGCAAAGAATCTGTTTACACTGACCAGTTATTCTGGGACAGACCCATCCGCGGTTACTTCAACCGGCATCACTCCCGGTGTTGACGTATCTTCCGCTTATCCGTCGGCTACCCAGCTTACTCTCGGTGTTACATTGAAATTCCGTTAATAGATACTCTCTTCAAAAACTCAGAAACAATGAAAATCAACAAATATATATCCGGTCTGTTGACAGCGACAGCGCTCGTCATGGGATCTACCGCATGTACAGATCTTGACGAGAAGACATTCGACCGTATCGACGCCACTACCTATTATCAGGATGAGAACAGCGTCAAGGGAGCAGTAGCCTCCATATATGCCAGTGCATTCAGTGGCTTTTTGGAATATTTCTGGTATCTGAATGAATTTCCCTCCGATCAGATTGCATGGCGCACGTGGAACGGTGGTGCGTGGGGTTATGACGAAGCAGCAAAATTCGTGCTTTCCACTCAGACCTGGAATTCGGAATCAGTGATTATCCGTCAGGCATGGGAACACGCATGGGAAACAATCGGACTTTGCAACACACTGATCAACGACCTTGAGAAACTTGATGCCGCATCCATAAAAATGACAGATGCCCAGCTTAAATCCTACATAGCGGAGGTTCGCACAATGCGTGCATGGGCATACTATAACAACTATGAGCTTTGGGGTGGCGCATTGCCTTTGAATATTTCAGCAGGCAATGAAATTCCGGGTTCCGCCGATCCTGATTTCAATAAGGGGTGTCAGGTTATATGGGACTTTATCGTAAATGAACTTGACGGGTGTAATGAAGATCTGACAGCTGAGGACGGGACAAGCGGCACCCGCAACCGTATGAACCAGGGTGTGAACCGTATGCTTAAGATGCGTATGCTCCTCAACTCAGAGCTTTTCACAGGCGTTGACCGTTTTGATGAATGCGAGCAACTCTGTCAGGAGATTATCAACGGTGATTACGGCACATATTCCATAGCCGGCGATTACCGTCAGATATACAGCATCAATAACAGCACTTGTCCGGAGGTAGTATTCGCCTTCGCAACAGAGGCAGGACGCCTCACCAACAACAACCGCAACACCCCCTTCCTCCCTTATAACTACGATGAGATGTTTGGCTTCTCATGTGATCAGGGCGGCTGGAACTGTACATGTATGGTGCCTTCAAAGGATAATACGGGCACACTTGTTCCTAATGCCGGCACAGCCGATCCCAAGAGCTTCCTGTTCGACTATGGTGATAAGCTCGGCGCTCCTTTCGATCGCATGAACGATGCCGACATACGTAAACAGCCATTCCAATGTGATGCACAAGGTGACTGGAAGGGTATCTTCGCAATGGGTCCGCAGCTGGACTATACCACCGGCTCTCCGGTGCTTGCAGATGCCGATCTTCAGGATAAACCCCTTATCTATGTAGATCAGGTGGGCACATTCCTGAATCTTGGTAGAGACCTCGAACCCGTGATGAGTCCCCGCTGGGGTCAGACCAATTCCGGTTACCGTGTGCTTCGCTATCCCATTTATCCCACTTCCACAGGTTTAGACTGGCGAGATGCCGATCAGGTAGAATTCCGTCTTGCGGAGGTGTATTATACTCTCGCAGAGTGTAAACTTCGCAAAGGTAACTCCGGAGAAGCAAAACAGCTTGTAAATAATGTACGCCAGCGCTACTATTCCGCTGCCAACATGAGCGAGATAGAAAAACCGGGACCCGGCTTCTCAGCATTCGATTCAGACTGGATGCTCAGCGAATGGGGTCTTGAATTCCTCGATGAAGGAAGGCGCCGCCGCACGGATCTCCGCCGCTTTGATAAATTCACACAGGGTCAGTGGTGGTTCTTCGGACGCGCAACAGAGACCGATCGTGAAATGCCCGCCAAGCGCGATCGCCGTTATGAATGGTATCCTCTCCCGCAGGTTGCACTTATGGTTAACCCGGGTCTTGTTCAGAATCCCAACTATTAATAATCACGAGCAATGAGAAAACATAATATATTAAGCCTGATTCTCCTTATGCTCCTCCCTATGATAGGAGGCTGCTCCAAGGATGAGATAATATTCGACAGCGAGCTCCCTCGTTTTGAGCTGCGTCCCGGATATGAACTTCTTGAGGTTATCGTGCCTCAGGGAACCCTCGCCACCGATAAGATATACATCGTAGGCGAATTTAACGGCGGTATGGATGCTGTCGGGAATCCCCTCTGGCAGCTTGAGAAAGCATCCGATACAGATGTGAAATGGGGTATATATCTCGACCCGAAAACGTTTGTAAACGGTAAGACACTTGCTGACGGCTACACATTCTATTCTGTTGAACAGGGTGAGGAGCGTTCCCTTGATAACGAGCCGGTGATACATAGAGAACAACCGGGAGTAGGGAAGAGATGCAATGTCATTGCCTATCGTTGGGCTGACTATTTCAACAAACCGGCAAATCCTGATGAAATAGACCATGACGGCTACGTAATCTACGTAGTAGACAATTCAGGGTATGATGAACTCGCCCTTTATGCATGGGGAGATGCCGAGATCTTCGGAGGGTGGCCCGGCATTCAGCCTACCGGTAAAGTTGAGAAAGATGGCATTCTCTACAAATATTTCGATACAGGGGCTGCCAATGAGGGCATGAATGTAAACCTTATCTTCAATAATAATGGAGGAGGCAAGCAGCTTGGCGACTACAACGTAACTCTCAATCAGGATTTCTATCTTGAACTCACTCCCGACGGTGTGAATGAATTCGATCCTTCGAATGTTGTAACGCATGACGGCTATACTATCTACGTAGCCGACCAATCAGGCTGGGATGAGCTTTATCTCTACATGTGGGGCGATGTCAACGACCTTAACGGCGGCTGGCCCGGCATGGAGGTAACCGGCACACAGGTCATCAATGGCGTAACATATAAATACTTCGACCTTGGGGCTGCCAATTGTGATGCAGGGCTCACAGAGCATGTTATCCTCAATAACGGCAACGGCAAGCAGATTGATGACGTAGTGGTATTCGGTCTTGACCGTGATGTGTATATCGAGCTTAAGAGCAACAGCGCTATCGAAATTGATCCTGCCACTTATCAGCCGAGCGGAGAGGAACCGACTCCTGACCCCGTTCCTGATCCTGTTCCGGAGCAAGACTATAACATATATGTCCGGAATCTTACGGGATGGAGCGACTTCTATATATACGCATGGGGCGATGAGGAATATTTCGGCGGCTGGCCCGGCGCACAGGCAACTTCTACCACGGAAATTGACGGCGTAACATATCTCGTATTCCCGATAAAGGGTAAGGGTCAGATTGAGAATCTTATCTTCACCGATAATGCCGGAAACCAGTATGATGCCATGCAGGTAACTTTCGATAGGGATTATACCATCATCGCTAATCTTGAATCGGCAGAACTGAAGAATTGAATCTGAAGAGAATTAAAAGTGAGGTTGTATCAAACTACCCCTTTGATAGAAAATAATGAGGGTGTATCAAAAAAACTTGATGGGAAGTAATGCTTGGGAGGGGATTGCTCCGCAATCCCACTATGCGATAAGAAGGAAATCTTCTTTTACTCAACATATTTGCTAACGAAGCGGGATTGCGGAGCAATCCCCTCCCAAGCATTACGAAACAAGGATATATCTTAATTTTGATACAACCCCATTACGAAAAAGGGTTTAATACATGCTGACAAAGATTCAGCTTTATATTAAAATTAGACTAAGCAAATGAAATATTTTAATAAGATAGCCACATATATGGCGGGTATGGCTTTTGTTCTCGGAAGCTGTACTTCATACGAGATAGATATGCCCGAGAACCCGGAACCTCCGACAATCGGCAACGAGGTCTCCACCAACGTCATATATCAGGCAAATCCCCGTTTCTTCGGCGAAAATGATTGCCTTCAGGGGGTAACTGCCCAGATTCCGCGTATCTCAGGAATGGGTTGCAACATACTCTGGGTGATGCCTATTTTCGAGCAAGGTGAGCTTAACAGCATAGGGTCTCCATACTGTATTAAAAACTTCAAGGGAATCAATTCCAAATATGGTTCGGAAGCAGATTTCACAGCTTTGGTTCAGGCTGCTCACGGTCAGGGGATGAAAGTTATCCTTGACTGGGTTGCCAACCATACATCATGGGATCATCCCTGGATCACTCAATATCCGGACCGCTATCAGAAGGATGGAAACGGTAATATAGTCTCTCCTTCAGGATGGTCAGACGTGGCACAGCTTGATTTCGAGAATCCGGCTACACGCGAGGCTATGGAAGATGCGATGACATATTGGGTAACTCAATTCGGCATTGACGGTTTCCGCTGTGATTTTGTCGACGGTGTGCCTCATTCATTCTGGAGTCAGGTGATTTCAGATCTTCAGGCTTCCAATCCCGACATCATCATGCTCGCCGAAACTGCGAAGAGTGAATATTATGCCGACGGCTTCACAATGATTTATGACTGGAATTGCCCTACTGCCATTTCAGGAGCTTTCAAGGGGGGAAAACCGTCAGAAGTTATCAAGGAAGCTCAGGATGCTCTTGCACAGGTGCCCGATGGAAAGTCTATCATGCGTTATGTCTTCAATCATGACGTGGCTTCAGAGAATAATGTAGCTACAATGTATGGAAAATGGGATGCCGTGCCGGCCGCCTACGTGCTTGCATCGATGCTTAACGGAACCCCGATGATCTATTCTTCGATGGATGTGGAAAATATGTCGGGCAAACTTTCGTTTTTCGATTATAGGACTCTTTCATTCTCATCTGCCCTTTTCGAGAAGTATGCCGCAATCAACAATGCTTTCAAGGCCTCGGCAGAAGTGAGAAGAGGAGAACTTCAGGATTTCTCAAATTCATCGGTAGCCTGCTTCATGCGCTCAATTCCGGATCATAATCTCTTAGTGGCAGTCAACACCACCGACAGCCCTCAGACAGTAAAGACCCCGATTGTCATGGCAGGCGCCTCCGCTACGGATATGCTGAATAACACGCAGATCACTCTACCTGTGTCGTTAGACCTGGAACCTTATTCCTACACAATCATCATGCAGTAACCGTATTCCTACGGTTGGTCCGGGATTGTGGGCATGACTTGATTTACATTTAACTTGATTTCCTATATTATGAAAATCTTGATGACACTTCTTATGTCTGCGGCCGCCATCAGCATGGGGGCTGTAGACATTTCCTCTCCTAACGGAGCTTTGCGTCTTAACGTAGATGTGGACGCAGCCGGCACTCCGGTATATTCCCTCGACTATAAAGGGAAACAGCTTGTGGCTCCCGGTAAACTCGGTCTTAAAGCTGATGAAACAGCATTCACCGAAGGTTTCCGTATAACCGGAATAGACACCGTTACAGTCGACCGCACCTGGGAGCCGGTATGGGGGGAATATGACAAGGTGCGCGATCATTTCCGTGAGCTCGCCCTTCATCTTCAGGCAGACAATCCTGACCGGAAGTTGACTGTCCGTTTCCGCGTCTTTGACGACGGCCTGGGTTTCCGTTATGAACTTCCGGAGCAGGAACGCAACAACTATCTGACTTTAAAGGATGAATTGACAGAATTTAATTTCACCGACAACCATAAACTCTATTGCATTCCCGGAGATTATGATACGGATGAATATCTGTGGTCGGAAACAACGTTCAGCGAGCTTCCCCAGGCTCTCGGCAACTACCGCCGTCATTCGGAGGCACAGCGGACAGGGGGCACCACCATCCAGACCCCAATGCTGCTTAAGACACCGGATTCCGTATATGTGAATATCCATGAGGCAGCTCTCGATGGCTACCCGGCTATGCTTCTCGACGTAGACACAGAGAATAATGGAATGAAGGCTCACCTTGTTCCTGACCGACTCGGTGTAAGCGCGTATCTCCAGATGCCTTTCAAGACACCATGGAGAACACTAATAGTCAGTGATGACGCCCGTGATATTCTTGCCTCCCAGCTTGTGCTCAACCTCAATGAGCCTAACAAGATTGAGGACACCTCCTGGATCAAGCCGATGAAGTTTATGGGAGTATGGTGGGAGATGTTTACCGGAAATCAGAAGACCTGGGCATATTCCGATGAATATCTCGCCAAACCGGGTGTTACCGACTATTCAAAGCTTAAGCCTAACGGCAGACACCCTGCCAATACGGAGAACGTGAAGAAATATATCGATTTCGCATCCAAGCATGGCATTGATGGTGTTCTCGTGGAGGGATGGAACGAAGGCTGGGAAGACTGGGCAAGTTTTCGCAAGAACCGCCAGTTCCGTTTTGACAAACCTTATCCCGATTTTGATCTTCCCTATCTGCGCGATTATGCCAAGGAGAAGGGTGTGAAGCTTATCATGCATCATGAGACGGCAGCCAATGCCGCCGACTATGAATTGCAGCTTGACAGTGCTTTCCGTTTTATGAAGGATAATAACTATGATGCCGTAAAGACGGGATATGTCGGAGCTATCATACCCCGTTCGGAGCATCATACGTCGCAATGGATGGTAGACCATGCTCGCCACGTTATAGAGAAGGCAGCCGATTATAAGATTATGGTGGATAGCCATGAGGCACCCCGTCCGACAGGTCTTTGCCGCACTTATCCCAACTGGCTCGCCCAGGAATCAGCTCGCGGAGGAGAATTTGAGTCGATGGGCGGCAATCCCCCCTCACACACCTGCATTCTTCCCTTTACCCGTTTGAAAGGTGGTCCGATGGATTATACTCCGGGTCTTTTCGAGACTCGCATGAGCTACTATAATGAAGGAAAGGATTCACAGGCAGGCACGACACTTGCCCGTCAGTTGGCTCTCTACCTTACGATGCCTTCGCCCATGCAGATGGTTTGTGATCTTCCTGAGAACTACGATCGTTTCCCTGATGCTTTCCAGTTTATAAAGGATGTGCCGGTGGATTGGTCAGACTCAAAATATCTTGAGGCTGAACCTAACAGATATATCACGGTTGCCCGCAAGGATAAGAACAGTGATAACTGGTTTGTAGGGGCAATCACAGACGAGAATCCAAGAACGGCGACTATCGACCTCTCTTTCCTTCCGAAAGGGGAGAAGTTTGAGGCAACCATCTATGAGGATGCCCCCGGCGCTCACTGGAAAGATAATCCTCAGGCATATCGCATCCGTAAAGTTGATGTTGACTCCCGCAAGAAGCTGAAGCAGCCATTGGCAGCCGGAGGAGGCTCTGCAATCATGCTGCGCAAGAAGTAAAAAATAGCCATAAGCGCGTTGGGGATACCGCTTATGGCTATTTTTTATTTTGAGGGACTGGGAGCCGGGGCAGTCCCTTGCCCCGGGGGAGTAAATAGGTAATTTCGATGGGGTTTTGCGGGGAAAGTCGGGGCAGGGACTTCCCCGACTCCCAGGGGGGCTTTTGAAAGATAATGTAAGGGGATTGGGTATTAATCTCATATTTTTTTAATACATTTGCAATTGAAAAGGTAATTCGCATGGAAAGAAGAGTAAAATACCCTATCGGGGAGCAGGATTTTGAAAAGATAAGAGTCAATGACAATCTTTATATTGATAAGACTCTTTTCATCCATAAGCTTATCAATGGTGATGGCAATTATTATTTTCTGGCTCGTCCACGACGATTCGGGAAATCTCTTTTCCTGTCAACCCTTCAATATTTTTTTGAGGGCAGGAGAGACCTTTTCAAGAATCTCTATATAGATTCCACCGACTGGAATTGGGAATCCTATCCTGTATTGCGGATTGATCTGAATACTCAGAAATATGCTGAATCAGGTCTTTTGTCAAATGTTCTTGAAACTCTCTTCCGGAATTGGGAGAAGAGATATGGAATTGAGAATCTATTTTCCGATTATGCACAAAGATTCAAATATATTATTCAAGAAATCCATTCCATAACCGGCAAACAGGTGGTAATTCTTGTGGATGAGTATGATAAGCCACTTGTGGGAAATCTTAATAAGAGTGAGAACTTTGAGCGTTACCGGACGGAGCTTGCCGCCCTCTATTCAAATTTCAAGAGCAGTGCCGAACATTTAAGATTGGTGTTCCTCACGGGCGTTAGCCGTTTCAGTAAACTTTCTGTTTTTTCCGATCTGAATAATCTTAAGGATATTACTTTCTCGAATGAGTATGCGGACATCTGCGGAATCACTTCTGAAGAGGTTGCCTCTCAGATGCAGGAGGGTATCTGTGGGCTGGCGGCAGAGATGGAAGTGGATTATGATGAGGCTGCCTTTCTGCTGAAAAATAATTATGACGGCTATAGATTCGCAAGAAAGGGGAGCGATATATATAATCCCTGGTCATTGTTGAATTGCCTGTCCGAAAGGGAGATAAAGGATTATTGGAATGATACGGGATTACCTACCGTAGTAGCGGAGTCTCTCAAAAAGGTTAATGCCGACCTTAAGAAATATTTTGATTCTTACTGTTCGGAAGATGAACTTAAGGGATTTGATCTTCTGAATCCCAAGCCACTTGCCCTTCTTTATCAGACAGGATATCTAACCATAAAGAATTATGACCGCAGAATCAACAGTTATCGGCTCGGTATCCCGAATAAGGAGGTGAAGAGAGGTCTTTTTAAAATTCTTCTTCCCTATTATGTCAGAACCAAGACAGAGACAGGCAATCGTGTTGTAGATTCTATTGTAAGGCATTTTATTTTCGGAGAGCCGGAAGAGGCTATGAAATCAATGCAGGCATATTTCGCAGGCATTGATTATAAGATGAAGATGGATAATGAAAATAATTTTCACAATGCTTTCTATCTTCTCCTTGATCTTATCGGACTGGACACATCTACCGAATCGCACACTTCAGAGGGGAGCATAGATATCGTCGTCAGGACGGAAGAATATATCTATGTGATAGAACTTAAGTATGACAAATCGGCGGAGGTAGCCTTACGTCAGATTGAGGATAAACATTACAGTAGAAAATATCGGTCAGACGGAAGAAAAATATTCAATATCGGGGTTTCCTTCTCTTCCAAAACACGCTGCATAGAGAACTGGTTGATCTCGGAGGAATAAGCAGAGTAATTTTACCGGGAGTAGGGGCAGTCTCTTGCCCCGTTGTGAGTAAAAAGGTAATTTCGATGGGGTTTTGCGGGGAAGGTCGGGGCAGGGACTGCCCCTGCTCCCAGGGAAGGGAGGGTTGCAGATTTTCTGTTAAATTCTTTTTTGTGGAGGCAGAAAGTTGTAACTTTGCGGAATGAAAAAGAAAATTGCTATTATAGGAACGGGGAATATGGGTTCGGCTGTAGCTGCCTCTCTCCCTGCGGAGGATTATGAGGTGGTGTGTACGGCTGCCTCGCGTTCCACTCTTGAGAGAATTAAGAAAGAATTGCCGGGTGTGGAGGTTACCACAGATAATTCGCAGGCTGTGAAAGATGCTGATCTCGTGGTGCTTGCCGTCAAACCATATATAGCTCCCGAGATTATGCCGGAAATTATTCCCAATATAAAGGATGGAGCAACTATAATCTCAGTGATTGCCGGATTGCCTTTGGAAAATCTTGAACAGACCTTTTCTGCAGAGAGCATGAAACTGAATGTGTTCAGGGTTATTCCCAACACCGCAATACGTAATGGCAAGAGCGCGACATTCGTGGCTTCCTCCAGGCTTGCTTCAAGTGAAGCGATGGATGAGGTGATGGGGATATTCAACCGTTCCGGAAAGGCGTTTCTGATTCCTGAAAAGAATATGGCGGCTTGCACGGCACTTGCCTCTTGCGGCATAGCATTCTTCCTACGCTTTATACGTGCCGCTGCCGAGGGAGCCGTGGAGCTTGGTCTTAAGGCAGATTTCGCAACGGAAGTGGCTGCTCTGACAGCGGCAGGAGCAGCGTCGCTACTTTCCGATGGATCACATCCCGAGGCGGAGATAGACAAGGTAACAACTCCGGGTGGACTCACAATCAAAGGATTGAATGCAATGGAGGATAAGGGGTTCACTTCAGCCGTTATAGCCGGATTAAGAGCCTCTGTCGTTAAATGATAAAGAATTAAGGTTTTGAACACAATAGTAGTAAAGATAGGAAGCAATGTCATAACACGTAAAGACGGCACCCTCGACATAACCAGGATGTCGGCATTGGTGGACCAAGTGGCAGAACTTCATAAACGAGGCAACCGTGTGCTCCTTGTCTCATCGGGAGCGGTGGCGGCAGGGCGTAATGAGGTCGCTCCCTCTCATCGTCTTGACACAGTGTCGGCGCGCCAGCTTTATTCGGCGGTGGGTCAGGCGAAACTTATCAACAGATATTATGAGCTGTTCCACGACCACGGTTTGGTTTGCGGTCAGATTCTGACTACCAAGGAGGGGTTTGGTTCGCGCACGCATTATCTCAATCAGAAACATTGCATGGAGGTTATGCTTGGGCAAGGCGTTATCCCGGTAATTAATGAGAATGACACAGTGTCGGTTACCGAACTGATGTTTACAGATAATGATGAATTGTCGGGTCTTGTCGCAACCATGATGGATGCAGACAAGCTCATCATACTGAGCAATATCGACGGCATTTTCGACGGAGATCCCAAGTTGCCGGAATCTAAGGTGATACGGGAGGTTTCGCCGTCGGTTGATGATTTGTCGGATGTCGTTGTGGCTGGAAAGTCATCTTTCGGCAGGGGAGGGATGCTGACGAAATGCCGGATCGCCCTCAAAGTGGCATCCGAAGGGATTGAAGTTGTAATAGCCAACGGCAAGAAAGACAATATACTCCTTTCGGTGATGGATGATTCAGCTGTTCTTTGCACCCGCATTCTGCCCGGAGAGAGGGTGAACGGAGTAAAAAAATGGATTGCCCACTCTCATGATTTTGTAAAGGGAAGGATTTTCGTAAATGAGGGTGCGACCGCCATACTTCTTGATTCAGACCGGGCATCCAGCTTGCTCCCGGTCGGAGTAACGGATGTGGAGGGTATGTTTGAAAAGGGCGATCTTGTGGAGATTGTGGATTTCAAGGGAAGGCGTATAGGTGTTGGCTGCAGCGAATATCCCTCCGCATCTCTGCGTGAAAACGTGGGGAAGAAAGGTATGCGTCCGGCAGTGCATTATGATTATTTATATATGGAGCGTCAAGGTGATGAATGATATAAAGGAAATGATAAAGAGAGCCCGTGAGTCATCCGTGGCTCTTCCGCGCATTTCAAAAGAGAGGAATGCGGAGATATTATTTAAGGTTGCTCAGAGGCTTATGGAGTCGGAGGATAAGATTCTTGCCGCAAATGCAGTTGACCTTTCTAAAATGGATGATAAGAATCCTGATTATGACAGGCTTAAACTCACTCCTGAACGTCTGCAGGGGATAGCCTCCGACATGAAATCGGTGGCGAATCTTCCTGTGCCATGGGGAAAGGTCATTTCAGAGACAACACGTCCCAACGGAATGGTGATCAAGAAGGTAACGGTGCCTTTCGGGGTAATCGGGGTAATCTATGAGGCACGTCCTAATGTAACTGCCGATGTCTTTGCGCTATGTTTCAGGAGCGGGAGCGCCTGTGTGCTGAAAGGAGGGCATGATGCCGACGGTTCGTCAAGAGCGATTGTCAGTGTAATACGGGAGGTGTTGAAGGAGGAAAGCCTTCCGGAAGATCTCTGCACACTTCTTCCCGCCGGAAGGGAGAGTACGGGAGTGATGCTGGAAGCCGTAGGGGAGATTGATGTTATAATTCCCCGAGGCGGAAGAGGTCTGATTGATTATGTTCGCGACCACTCCCGTGTTCCTGTGATAGAGACGGGCGCCGGAGTATGCCATACATATATAGATTCAAAGGCGGATATTGAGAAAAGCCGTGATGTAGTGTTCAATGCCAAGACGCGAAGAGTCAGTGTCTGCAATGCTCTCGATTGTCTGGTGGTTAATTCCGAAAGGCTTGATGACCTCCCCGCCATAGCCTCCCCATTGGCTGAAAAGAATGTGGTGATATATGCCGATCCGCGTGCTTATGACATTCTTGCCGGGAACTATCCGGAGACTTTGCTTCGTAAGGCTTTGCCCGAGCATTATGGAATGGAATTTCGCGACTACGCGATGGCGGTAAAGACCGTAGACAGTCTGGAGGAGGCATTGGATCATATAGGCAGTTACGGCTCGCATCATAGCGAGTGCATAATGAGCGAGGATGAGGAGGCGATAGAGATCTTCCAGCGAGAGGTGGATGCATCCTGCGTATATGCCAATGTCTCAACGGCCTTCACTGACGGGGGACAGTTTGGGTTCGGCGCCGAAATAGGGATTTCCACTCAGAAACTTCATGCCCGCGGACCTATGGCACTCCCCGAGCTTACCACGTATAAGTATCTCGTATCGGGAGACGGCCAAACAAGGGAAGGATGACGGACCGGTCAGAGATTGAGTTAATGTTAAAATTTTAAATCGGCAGATTTCATTCTGCCGATTTTTTAATTTTTATAAACCTTTCATTCCGCTCAAATGTTGTAAAATTAACCTTTATTTATTTATCCACATTTTAAATTCCACTAATTATGACAAATAAACCCGAACGTCCCATCGCCTCTATGAGCGGACTTATTTTTATGATTACCAGTATATTACTCTTTTTAGGAGCAGTAGGTATATTTATATGGCTTCTTGTAGATTCCGCTGAGGCTCATGCTATAAAGAATCTGTTGTATGGATGTGCTTTCCTGGTCTGCACATTAGGATTATTGCTTTACGTATTATGTGTCGGCAAAGCCCCTCGTACAAGCGCGGCAATCCTTTGGATAGCTATGGTGTTGGGAGCAGCCTCCTTTACAGTCGGCCTCTGTCTTAAATGCGATAACCAGAAAAGCATCGTAACCGAATCCTCCATAACAGCCGTTTCCCACCCCCTCAGTTAATCCCTTCCATCACCATACATATTGCAGACGAAAGGCGTCTTAAAATTTGCACTTGCATATTTGAGTGAGTTTTATTACTTTTGCACCCTTGGAAATAAACCCCTTTCTCCATTCACTCACGACACTTTCGTTTCATTATGAATATCTCTTACAAGTGGCTTAAACGCTACATAGATTTTAAACTCTCTCCAAAGGAACTTACCGCAGCCCTCACCTCGCTTGGACTTGAATGTGATAATGTCGAGGAGGTGGAGAGCATCAAAGGGGGATTGCGTGGCATCGTCATAGGAAAAGTCCTTACATGCGAAGAGCATCCCAATTCAGATCATCTTCATATCACCACTGTTGACCTCGGGGGAGGCAATGTGCAGCAGATTGTCTGCGGTGCGCCTAATGTGGCTGCCGGGCAGACTGTTGTCGTTGCAACCGTAGGCACTACACTCTACGATGGGGACAAGGAATTTCAGATAAAGAAATCAAAAATACGCGGCGTGGAGTCTAACGGCATGATATGCGCGGAAGATGAGATTGGACTCGGCACGGATCATGCGGGAATCATGGTCCTTTCCGACGAAGTGGCTCCCGGCACACCGGCTGCCGAATATTTTAACGTGGAGAGCGACTATTGTCTGGAAGTTGAGCTTACTCCAAACCGCGTCGATGCTGCCAGTCATCTCGGGGTTGCGCGCGATCTTAAAGCTCTTTTCACACGCGAGGATTTTGAGAAAAATCCCGAGTGTGGAATGCCAGAAGTGAGTGTGCCTGATGTGGAGTCTTTCTCCATCGACCGTGAGGATGGTGCTGTGGAGATCATTGTGGAGGATAAGCAGGCTTGTCCGCGATATTCCGGTGTTACAATCCGCAATGTAGAGGTAAAGGAATCTCCGGAATGGCTTCGTAATCTCCTTACCACAATCGGTCAGCGTCCGATCAACAACATTGTTGACATTACTAATTTCATCCTTAACGGAATAGGACAGCCCCTGCACTGTTTCGATCTCGCAAAGGTGAAGGGGGAGAAGATTGTGGTGCGCAAATGTGCGGAGGGGACTCCTTTCATAACGCTTGACGGCGTTGAGCGCAAGCTCTCTGCGGATGATCTCATGATATGCAATGCTGAGGAGCCTATGTGCATAGCAGGTGTATTCGGAGGTCTTGATTCGGGAGTTACGGAATCGACAAAGGATGTATTTATTGAAAGTGCATACTTCAATCCCACTACCGTACGCCTTACTTCCCGTCGTCATGGCCTCAGCACAGACGCCTCATTCCGTTATGAACGCGGAGCTGATCCCGACATTACCGTTTATGCCGCTAAACTTGCCGCCGTTCTTATCAAAGAGCTTGCCGGGGGTGAAATTTGTGGCGCAATAGAGGATGTATGCGCTGCCCCGGTTGAGAAAGCTAAAGTAGACCTTTCGTTGAAATATTGCGCTTCCCTCATAGGGAAGGAGATTCCCGAGCCGCTGATCGTGGCAATTCTGCGTGCTCTTGACATAACAGTGGAGAAAGATGGGGAGAATTCTGATATTTTGAGACTTACAATCCCTACTTATCGTGTAGACGTTACTCGTCCTTGCGATGTGGTAGAGGAGATTCTGCGTGTCTACGGATATAATAATGTTGAGTTTGGCACAGAGATGCATGCCAATCTTTCTCCGGAGGGGGACACTGATCTCAGCTATCGACTTCAGCAGCTCGTCAGCAATCGCCTCACGGGGGAGGGCTTCATGGAAATTCTTAACAATTCTCTTTCCGCAGCCTCATATTATGAAAAGTCGGAACGTTTTCCTGCCGAGCGTTGTGTCAGGGTGATGAATCCCCTCAGCGGCGACCTTTCCGTTATGCGCCAGACCCTCCTTTTCGGCGGTCTGGAATCTATCGCCCATAATATCAACCGCAAGGCTGCCAATCTGCGTTTCTACGAATTTGGAAATATCTACAGCAAGGATCCCTCCAAAGAGTCTACTGCCGAGCGTCCTCTTGCACCCTATTCTGAGGAGATGGAACTCGCTCTATGGCTCACCGGAGATTTCACTCTCCCCTCATGGAATCAGAAGAGTGCGGAAGCCTCTGTGTTTGATCTCAAAGGAATAGTGTTCAATATCTTCAAGGTGCTTGGACTTCCGGAAAGTGCCATTAACTGCTCTCAGGATTCCGACGAGGTGTTCGCGGCACGTCTCAACATCATGTCGCGTTCTGGAAAACGTATAGGCGAGTTGGGCATTCTCCGTATGGATCTTCTCAAGCGTTTTGACATAAGCCAGGGTGTGGTGTACGCCTCAATCGATTGGAATGTTCTTTTCCGTCTGGTTGCCAAACATCAGGTAACATTCTCTCCGCTTCCCAAGACCCAGCCTGTGCGCCGTGATCTTGCGTTGCTGATTGATGCTGACGTGAAATTCGCTCAGATTGAGGAGACTGTCCGTAAGGCGGAACGAAAGCTTCTGAAGGGAGTGACTCTTTTCGATGTCTATGAAGGAAAGAATCTTCCTGCCGGGAAGAAGAGCTATGCCATAGCCATTACTCTTCAAGACGATGAGAAAACTCTCAACGACCGTCAGATTGACGCAGTGATGCAGAAAATAATTAAGGCTCTCAGTCAGATGGGTGCCGAACTCAGATAAAAATCAACAAAACAACTATCATAAATCTCTCTATCAATGGGAAGAGCATTTGAATATCGTAAAGCAAGAAAACTGAAGCGTTGGGGCAACATGAGCCGCACCTTTACCCGCATCGGCAAGGAAATTACTATAGCAGCGAAGGCAGGAGGTCCGGACCCTGACATGAATCCCCGTCTCCGTGTGCTCATGCAGAATGCCAAGGCAGCTAATATGCCAAAAGATACTGTAGAGCGTGCCATAAAGAAGGCTACTGATAAGGATGCCGGAGATTACAAGGAGATCGTCTATGAAGGATATGGTCCTCACGGAATTGCAATCGTGGTGGAAACCGCTACAGACAACAACCAGCGTACGGTTGCCAACGTGCGCTCATATTTTAACAAGCATGGCGGCTCACTCGGCACTCAGGGATCGCTCTCATTCCTTTTCGACCATAAGAGCGTATTCCACGTTAAACCGAATGCCGACACTGCTCTCGAAGACTTCGAGCTCGACCTTATGGATTTTGATGCTGAAATTGAGGCAGAAGATGAGGAATGGCTTATCTACGGCGCTTTCGACCAGTTTGCCAATATCCAGAATTTCCTTGAGGAGAAAGGTCTTGAGATTGTCTCAGCTGAATTCGAGCGTATTCCCAACGACTATAAGGAAGTAACTCCCGAGCAGCGTGAGGCTATCGAAAAGCTCCTTGAAAAGTTTGAGGAAGACGAAGACGTTCAGAATGTCTTCCACAATATGAAAGAGGAGGAATAATCAACCAATGAGGCTGTGTCGTAATTAAGGTTTACGGTGCAGCCTCTCTTTTTTAGAGCTA
>CAMWSM010000030.1 GCA_947176915.1 uncultured Porphyromonadaceae bacterium
GCAAAATTACAACCTAATTGCAGCCTCTAAAAGGTGTAGTTGAGTTAATGCTTACGAATGAGCTTAGCTTTTCTGATTAATTCAGCTGTAAGATATGAGACGTTTTCTCCTGTTGTCCACTTACATTCTCCTACAAGCAGATATTTCTTGTCGATTGATTCACATACAATATCTAATTCAATTTGTTCCGGTTTATGCTCTTCGTTCATGACAGAACCCCACCATCTGCCGGCTTTTCCATAAAGCACATTGTCAATAATATTACCGGTAACCGCATCCCGACATATCTTTTCCCATTGTAAGCCGATGTATTGAGAAAATTGTTGATCTAACATTCGTTCAATAGGCTCCTTACGGTCAAGTTGGATAAAGGATAAATTGGGTACCACAAAATGATAATAAAATGCAAGAAAGGGATCGCTTATTTTATAGAGGCTTTTTTTGCTGTTTTTTTCATCCACACCAAATGGAATTTCCTTTTCAAGTATTCCAAGATCAAGAAGCTTTCTCAAGGGACGTGAGAGATTAGTGGCAGGTTGGTTGCAACGTGCTGCAATTTCTGAAAGTCGATTGGCACCTGTCCCGATAAAAGACAATATGGTGGAAGTCTTTACTATATCTTTGATATCATCTTGAAAGAGTTTAATCGGTTCCTCGTAAAGGGGGGCATTGACAGAAAATACGTTTTTCCAAAGCGCGGAATCTAATGAAGCTCTGCGCTCCCGAAGTTCCCAATAGCGGGGTATGCCTCCCCATACAGCATACTCTTCTATGGCATTGACTGCATTTAGACCGAGGGCTTCTCCAATAAAAGGCAATCTTAATGGAGTAAGTTTCATAATCTCATCAGCTCTTCCGTATAAAGGAGCGGATGAATCAAGAAACATACCATACATCATGTTTTGAGAAGAGCCACATAACACAATATTATATTTAAGTATATGATTGTCAATTAGCTTTTGAATTACGGATGGTAAGTCAGGTGATTGTTCTACAAGATAGGGAAATTCGTCAATGACTAAGGTGAATTTATTTTCCGTGCGATAGTTGGCTGCCATAAAAATAGATTCCCAATCTGGATATGTCACTTTGTCAAAATCCGGAAAAATCTGAGAGAATATTTTTGCAAGCAATAATATCTGATGTTCTTTTTCCGAACGATCAGCCAGAAAATATATATCCTCTTCAGCAATGACTCGCTTTATGAGGGTGGATTTACCTAACCTCCGTCGTCCATATATCACCACCATAGAGGGTCTTTCCATATTCAGAGCTTCCTTTAGCCTTGTATATTCATCTTTCCTATCAACAAATTCCATACAAAATATTATGCTTGGCAAACATTATGTTTTGTTTGCATAATTATCATTTAAGATTAAAACGATATATTCTCAAAAATATTATGCTTACATAACATTATGTTCGGACTGCATAAATAAGACGTGTGAGGGCGCAGATCGTGGAGGTTCTTTTGTTGGGCTTAGAAAGCTTAGATGAAGTGGATTTCTACTGGGGAGAGTTGATATTGGGTGCGCTCGCGGAATTTATCATATCCAGTGTGTATTAATCACTTCTTCTTTCGTGTATGAGTTCCATTGCCGGAACTGAACCCCCCGATGCGAATTGACACGATACCCGACACTGATAATCATGTCGAGGTTATAGTAAGAAACAGTGTAAGTCTTACCGTCAGCCGCAGTTGTTGCATTTTCTGCAACAACTGAATTTCGCTGTAACTCACCGCTCTCAAGCACATTCTTTATATGTCTTGAAATGGTTGACTTGTTGCGTTGAAACAGTTCCGCCATTTGGTCGGCAGTAAGCCACACAGATTCATTGGCAAGCCGAACATCATTCATTGTCTCGCCTCCCTGCGTCTGAAAAAGTATTATCTGTCCGCTGTCCATCGCTATATTTTATATAATTAAAGCTTAATCGATATTCCAATATGCCTCAGGATCACCATCAAAAGCATCACTTATATCATCAGTCCGATAATCTTCCCGAAGTTGACCGTAGTATTCTGCATCCATTATTCGACCATGTACGTCAGTATGGAGATTATAGGGGTATGGTGCAATTTCATATAAGTCGAGCCACTCGTATTTAGAATCCTTTGCCATCTGAATTTTAGTTTTCTGCTTCAAATGGAATTGCCATAGTTCTGTATATTTTACGGGTATAACTTGTTCACCTGATAGATTGATAATTCCCCAGCGATATTTGCCATAGTTTTCACTATTTCCAACCGCTACATTTCCTATTTTGACTCTTGCAAGTCCCATAAAGAAGGGCTCTATAAGGTCATATTTGCCAAAGGAAACTATTTCATCCCCCTGATTATTCATTACTCCCCATTTATCATCTTTTGTCTCGATTACCACGACATTATTGAATTCATAGACATGTGAGGCATGTTCTTTAAGAGATGTAAGATTTGCAAATTTTTTAAGATTCTGGAAGATTTGATTTCCCATAGCTTAATTATAATTACCAAGATAACGTTTCTTCATGTCTTTTGTCCATTCTTCATCGAATACCTGGTCAAGTGTTTCGATATATTCTTCAAGCCATGCGTTACAAAAATGTGAGTCAATGCCGTCATCTGGATTAAGAAGAAGATTTCTGTACTTTTCAACTCCATCTCGACAGTTTTTGTTGGAATATGGCGCAAGGAATAAAAATACACCTTCATCATATTTCTCTGAGAAAGCTTTACACATAGATACTGCCAGCAGATGATCTCTCCATATCTGAAACGCCGGAAGCTGCTCTAATTCTCCATAGCTCGTTTCTGCAAACAGTCCTATGCTCAATTCACGATAGCGATCTCGTCTTGTTCTCGGCTCATTGCAGAATTGTTTGTTTAGAATATCATTGACAGAATCAGCTCCTTCATTGAGTGTCTCGGAATATTTGACCTCTATTCCTATAAACCCTTTATTACCTGCAATAGAAGTGTATTCCACAAATACGTCAAATGCAGAGCGGTCGCCAGTAAGACGGGAATCGCGACGGGCTGGATTGTATTCAAATTCTATATTATCAATAGATTTGAAATAGTAGTCATACAAAATATTAAAGAACTGTAATGCCTTGTCGCTATTCAACTTTAGTTCTCCGAAAAGGTTAAAGCATAGCGGTTGCGATGAGAGAAGATTGGTTCGGAGTCTTGTCTCTTCAATCAATCTGGCACCTTTATTTTCTGGGGCAAGTTCATGATTAACCAATGAGCGAATTCCGTCAGTCATAAAGTTTGCATGTGGGTCTGATGTATAGTTGCCATAGACATCATTATCAGATTGCCCCATGTCTTTTTTAACAGGGATATGATTAGTTTCCCTCCAAAGAGATTGCAAGTAGCGATAGTAAGCTTGGTACCTATTATCTGCTTTACACATCTTTTGCCCGGAGGCCTCTATAGTTTTCTTGATGTCAGCCGGGATTTCCGAATAGACCTTATCGTGTGATTTAATCATGATTTAATATTTTATTTCAAGAAGGATTGGATTGTTTGTGGAGATAATACAATCTTTTATAATCTCGGATCTGAACTATCTGAGACTCGAAGCTGCGACTGGCAAGAAAATAGTCTATTCTATGACCTTGATTATTGGCTCTAACAACAGAATCATTTCTAAAGAAGTAAGAGAATTCCTTAGAGAATGGATTTAAAGTTCGGTAAGTGTCCATTAGATGCCCGGTCTTTCAATGAGCTCTAAATCCATTTCGAGTATATTTCAGATATATTCCAAATGCTCGGCTAACCACGGCGTAAAGTCTTTTGCTTCGTTAGGCCAAACTTTACAAAGATTTGTTTCCTGTGTGAGTGTATCAAGTTATATATTATTCTTCAATTGGATAGGTTGCGTCGTAGATTTCTTGTAGGTTGGTACCATTAAAGCTCCAACGTGGTGTTGGCTGCACTGCATATTTGGAGTTAAGGAGTTTGGTTGTTACGGCAGTCAGAGACATTTCTTCTCCGAGATACTCCACCTTTTTATCAGCAATCACTGTAACGGATACAGATGGGTCGGCATTATAAGTAAGAATGCTACCTACAGGAATACCCATCTGGCTGAAATTAAGAGGAGGACGGTGCTTAGTAGCCTTACTTTTGGATGCTATATCATCAGCATTGAGATCGTTGTTCATTTCATCACTGACCTCAGTTGTAATCTCTTTCTCGTTGAAGATTTCAAGAATGGCAATAGCCTGTTCCTTTTTAATTTGGAAAAACTCACGGTTCACATTCAAGCGATTGGGTTCAAATGCTTTATGGAGAGCCTTCTCCAATTTTGCGCAGTTGGAAGCCTTAACTTCGCAGGCGTACTCCACATCAAACGGCACTGGGACACCAGTTGTATATAATTCCTTGAGCCGAGCATCAAGTTCAGTGCGGGTGGTCATGCCTATCTTTACGAGCCCGGGCATTGCTCGATTTGATAAGACATATACAATTCCTATATTATTCTCTTTTGCCATAGTTATTCAATCCTTGTATTGTTATGCGACTTTGCCGGTTTCGATTTCGGATTTGAGGAATTGGAAGATATAGACTGCGCCTTGATAATAGAGGCCGCATTCGGGGTCGTTGAGCTTGGCGAATGTGGTTGATGAATATAGTTCGTCAAGGGCGCGGTGTATATCCCACCCATATTCTGCCATAAGCATTTCAGCGAGTTCAGCCGCAAGGCATTCTATTTGGAACTGTATGTCTTGTGTCATAATTCGATGCGTTTTAAAAAGTTTACGGCTTTTGACGTGCCGAAAAAGTATTGGATAGCATGGTCGCCCTTAAATCTCAGTTCTTCAACCAAAGCAGATGCCGACAGATAGCCCATTATGAAACGGCGAATCTGAACACCAACCGTATCATCAGCGATAGGTCCTATAACAATATCATAAGGATGAGCAGGAACATCTGAGTTATTCTTTCGATTCATCACGACAAATTCTGCCCACTCCTCCGAGTAGTCAGGAAAGACCTTTATGTTCAAGCCATTCTTTATAGCCTCGTCTTCATCAAACTCAAAGCAGGATAAAGTGGGAGTCCCTTCGTTGAGAAATCGTGTTGTTCGAGCTGCCATCTCCATAGCTTGGTGGGGATTTGCATTGAGATAGAAACCTTGTCCGAAATCCTTGCCACGTTTACTCTGTGATAGATCAATCTGCTCAATCGCTACGTTTGAGCCGTGATAGAGACGGTTCAAATTTTACCTCCTTCCCGTTGGCAAATGACTTGGAGGTCTGAGACGGCATCCTCGATAGAGAGGGTGTGTTCGGCGGCATAGCAGTCGAGAAGGAAATCTATGCCCGTGAAACGGCGCAGATATGCGTAGGCCTGCATGTTGGAGAGGTTAAATCGTTGGGCGAAAGCTCCGACACACGCCACTACATATTCTATTCGGTTAAATATCTCTTTCTTGTCCATGACTATGCTTTATTGCTTACGATTAAATCTTTAACATCAATATCAAGTAACTCAGAAATCCTCACATGCGTATCAAGGGAGGGTTGCATCTTGTTGGAGCACCATCGGGAAACAGTAGCTTCATTTTTACCGATCTGTGCGGCAAGCATGTTAAACGCAAAGTTACCAATTAATTCTGAGATTTCCATATAAATCAGTAGAAAATTTGTAGCTACGGTCAAAGAAATGAGGGGATTAAATGTAAATAAAAAGTCGCCGGGAGTATGAGGGCTCTCGGCGGCTTTGTAGGGGCAATAAATTAGTATCCAAGGGGGGAATAGTCGCGGCTGAGGCGAAGCATTTGCTCTGTGTAGCCTTCGCCGTGCTTGATCTTAACGTCAATTATCTCTCCGGCGTCGTCATAGACGGGTTCATATATAGGATTGATGAAACCACGATAGGGGGGGATATTGAGTTTTGAGAAGCGGTCAAGCACCTCCTTATGTAACTTGGGGTCGACTTTTACGGCATACTTATTTATCAGATCTGCTCCTGCCTTATAGTCGCCTTCACTTTTTATGCGCTGAATCTCTGCAAGGAGATTGCCGATAAGGGTACGCATTTTTTTGTAGTCGTTGATTTTCACGTATGTCTTACCGTTTTTCTTGATGAGTTCTACTACCTTATCTTTTTTACCCTTTTCAAGAATCCAGGCTGCAATCAGCTGACGATTGCGCATGTGGGCTTCCTCGATATTCTTACCCGGTTCGATGCGGTTAAGCTGAGTCATAAGTCCATTGAGCATATATTTATAGTATTCGGCTTTATATGCCTCCGGATTGTCAAGAATGCCAAGTTCGATGAGTTTGGGATCAGCAAGATAGTAGAGCGCGAAGAGATCCGCTCTTGCCTCTTCCAGAGCAGAACCATTTTCCTTCAAGGCGTCAGGATCTACTCCCGGGAGGAGTTGGCCGGAAGCATGCCCAAGACATTCGTGGAGGTCGGTGTGCAGCATATCAGTTATATAGAGATAGTCTTCAAGAAGTTTCGTTGTCGGAGCATCGATGACAAACTCTTCATTGAAGCCATTTCCGTGAGAAGCCATATCGTATGCTTCCGTGATGTTCTCAATAGTAACTGATTTCGAGCCGTGAGCAGCACGTATCCAATCCGCATTAGGGAGATTGATGCCGATAGCTGTGGAAGGGAAAGCATCTCCGGCAAGCATGGCGGCGTTAATCACTTTGGCAGAAACACCCTTAACGTTTGGTTTACGGAAGCGAGGATCAATGGGGGAGTGGTCTTCAAACCATTGAGCATTTCCTGAGATTGTCTCCGTTCGAGAAGATGCCTCCTTATTCTTGAAATTCACATAACTTTCCCAGCTTCCGGTCATTCCAAGAGGATCTCCATAGCTTTCGATAAAACCATTGACAAAATCAACGTCCGATTTTGTATCTTCTGCCCAAAGGATAGAATATTCATCGAAAAGCCGAAGATCGCCTGTAATGTAATAATCAATAAGTTTGGTGATATATGCTTTCTGCTGCTCATTCTCCGCTACTCCTTTAGCCATATCGAGCCAATAGATTATCTTTGCTATCGCAGGTCCGTAAAGACCGTTGAGGTGGTAATGCTGTTCCTTGATTTTGCCGTCCTCCTTTACAACACGTGCGTTAAGACCGTAAGAGATGGGTGTGGAATCGTTGGGATTCTTCAAGGCAGCATAATAGGCTTCAACTTCAGCCTGTGTTACTCCATCGCCGTATAGGTTTGAGGCAGAAGTGGCGACTACATCCACCGAGCCATCCTGATTCACACGCTTCGGCATTACTGCAGGATCAAAAATCACCGGCACGAGAGTATTGAGGAGTTGTTGGCGAGTCTCTCCGGAGTTGAGGGGGAGAAGATTGTCAGGAAGATTGTTTACTTCCGCTACAAAGAACTCTTGAGAAAATTCGGGAGTAAATTTGTCGGTGGAATAATGGTGATGTATGCCATTACCAAACCAAACCTGCTTGAGATATTTTTCGAAAGCCTTAAACTCCTTTGAGTTTTTGTCTCCTTTATAATTAGTATAGATATTCTCAAGGAGTTTTCTAATCTGGAGATTATACTTTCCATTCTGGTCCCAAAGAATATCACGCCCATTCTGAGCAGCCTGGGCAAGATAATAGATCATCTTCTTCTGGTTTAGAGACAAATGGTCGAATTCAGGCACTTCATATCGAAGCACCTCAATATCGGCGAAACGGTCGACGTGATAATTGAAGTTTTTATCGACCACAGCAGAGGCATTAAAAGATAACATTGATGCAAGAATCAAAGTTGATAAAGACTTATTCATTAAAATTGAAAGTTGAAAATTGAAAGTTGAAAAATTTTACTGATATTTCCTTCAGATCATTCCACATAAAGGACGAGTCCTTTCAGGTATTCTCCCTCAGGGTGAGAGATGTCGACAGGATGATCCGCAGGCTGAGTCAGTTGGTGAAGGATTCTGACTTTTCTCCCGGACTGAGCTGCGGCAGTAAAAACTGCGAGACGGAACATTTCACGGGTAACGACCTGGGAACATGAGAATGTGAAAAGAATCCCTCCGCTCTTGATTTTCTCGAAAGCCTTTGCATTGAGCTTACGATAGCCAAGAAGCCCGTTTTTCAGTGCCGATCTATGTTTGGCAAATGCCGGAGGGTCAAGGATTATAAGGTCGTAGGCATCTTTATCCATTTCAGCGAGAAACTTGAATGCATCCACGGCATGAGTGGAGTGGCGGGGATCATCCGGGAAGTTCAATTCAATATTTGCATCCGTAAGTGCTGCTGCTTTTGCAGAAGAATCCACCGAATCAACCTTCAAAGCACCTCCACGCATGGCGTAAACGGAAAAACCTCCGGTATAGCAAAACATGTTCAACACTTTTCTGCCGGCAGCGAATTTTTCGAGCAGCGCACGATTTTCCCGCTGGTCTACGAAGAATCCGGTCTTCTGGCCGCGCAGCCAGTCAATATTGAATTTCAGCCCGTTTTCAATAGCCACATTACCATCAAATCTTCCGATAAGATAATCGTTCTGAGGATCAAGCCGGGCTTTAAAGGGAAGAGTCGTCTCACTCTTATAATATACGTTACGAATGCGGGCTTCCGGGAGCTCAGTCAGAGCCTGAGCAATTTTCATGCGTTCGAAATGCATTCCGGGAGAATGAGCCTGCATCACGGCTGTATCACCGTAAATGTCTATGACTAGACCCGGCAGGAAATCTCCCTCTCCATGGACGAGGCGGAAACAATTGTTGTCAGGTCTGATCAGTTGCAAAGTCTGTCTCAACCGGAATGCGGAACGAAGACGCTGTAGGAAAAAATCCTGTGGCAGTTTATCCTCTCCAAATTGAAGGAGACGTACGGCAATACTTCCAATCTGGTAATGGCCCACTCCGAGTGTCTTGCCATCGGCAGCTACAACTTTTACCAGTTCTCCCTCCTCAATGTCGGGGGGGAGGGTAGAGATTGCTCCGGAAAATACCCAGGGATGATGTCTTAAAACTGATTCCTCCTTTTTGGGTTTAAGTTTTATGGTCTTCATATAAATATTGCTTGCAAAGATTATTTGAAAAGACGGACAATATCCATTCCATTAGCGTAAAGGAGGAGGACAATGAGAAGAATCATGCCTACTGTCTGAGCATATTCAAGAAATTTGTCAGAGGGTTTCCGCCCTGTAATCACTTCATAAAGCAAGAAAAGGACATGACCACCGTCAAGAGCCGGGATAGGCAAAATATTCATGAAGGCAAGTGCGACAGAGAGAAAAGCGGCAATATTCCAGAAAGCAATCCAATCCCATTTTTCGGGGAAAATAGCGCCGATAGAACCGAATCCACCTACACTTTTCGCTCCCTCCTTGGTAAAGACAAGCTTCATGGAGGATGCATAAGCCGAGAGTCGGTCTGTGCCCATTGTAATGCCACGTGGAATTGAGGCAAGGAGGGAGTAATGCTTTTCTTGTGCCTTGAAGAAAGCAGAGGGGTCTATTTCCAGACCGACTCCCATTTTAGCTCCATCTGAAAGAGAGACAGGGATAGAAAGTGTATCTTGAAGATTTTCGCCTCTCACAACCCTCACGTTAATATTTTTTCCGGGATATTTTGCGAGTGTGAGAAGGAATATGTCAAGCGATGGTGTGGCAACTGTATCGACAGAAATGATTTGGTCGCCATCTTTAATTCCTGCTTTTGCCGCAGGCTCTCCCGGCATCACCTGAGTGATTTTTACCGGGAGTCGGTACATCATGAAGTTGAAAGCCACGGAATCTTCCTTAGCTTCTTTGTCGAGCGCAAAAATGAAATTTTCAGGAATTGTGATGGATATTGTATCGGTGCCATTACGAAGAACCTTCACCTCTTTTGCCTGAACCATTTTCATGCGGTCTTCCACCGGATTGGAAAGTGCATCGCCATCAGCCATGAGAGGTATATCTCCATCTCTGAAGCCTATCTTTTGAGCTGCCGGGGAGTAAGCCATTCCTAATTTCGCTTCCTTAAATTCAACGTATTTTTCTCCCGTAGCATAAACTATTCCCGCATAAATAAGGATTGCGAGGAGGAAATTGAAAAGGACTCCGGCAATCATTATCAAAAGACGCTGCCAGGCGGGTTTTGAACGAAATTCCCAAGGTTGAGGTGCCGCCTTCAGTTGAGCGGTATCCATGCTTTCATCAATCATTCCGCCTATTTTGCAGTATCCTCCAAGAGGAAGCCACCCGATTCCATATTCAGTGTGTCCCCAGAAACGTTTCCAGGGTTTTTCCTTTTTCTCAAGCTCGTATTCTGCAATATCCTGACGGGTCTTGATGTCAATCTGTTTTTTCAAAAGAGCATCTTTCTCATCACACTCTTTGTTCAACTTTTCAATCTCACTTTCCGAAGCCGAATTCTTTTTAGCCACGTTCAGACGCTTCACGGCGTCGTCATACTCTGCGGAGGCTTTTTCAAGGTTTGTCCGGTTGTTTTCCTCCTCCTGAGCTTCCTCTCTGAGATACTTCATTTTGGAGAAGGAACCCACATGTTTTCCGGGTTTCCATTTGAAAATTGATGTGAAGGGATTGAAAAACATATAGAATTTCTCAACTTTCACTCCAAAAATTCGGGCGAAAAGGAAATGACCGAATTCATGTATTATAACAAGGATTGCAAACGCAAGAATTAGCTGAGCTGCTTTAATTAAAAATACTTCCATTATAAAAATTAATTCATTTAGAATTTATAGCGAGCCATTCATCGGCACGCATGAGAGCCTCCTCGTTTGAGGCAATCAAGTCGGGGAGGGTAGGATTGGAGATAAAAGCTGAGGATTCCATCACGCTCTTGACCAACCGAGGCATATCCATAAAACCGATTTTTCCTGACAGGAACGCTGCCACGCCCTTTTCATTGGCTGCATTGAGTATGCAGGGCATATTGCCGCCGGTCTTGATGGCATCAAAGGCATATCCAAGGAGAGGAAATTTCTCGTAGTCGGGAGATTCAAAAGTTAAATTTGCGAAACTTGATAGAGTAAGAGGCGACTGATCGGTAGCGAGTCGCTCCGGATAGCCGAGTGCATAACGGATAGGGAGGTGCATATCCGGCATTCCGAGCTGCGCCTTCACGGAGCCATCAATAAATTCCACCATCGAATGCACTATGCTTTGAGGATGAACAACAATTTCAATATTCTTGGGAGGACAGTCGAAAAGCCAGTGGGCCTCTATCATTTCAAATCCTTTGTTCATCATAGAAGCGGAGTCGATGGTTACTTTCGCTCCCATGCTCCAATTAGGATGGTTGAGGGCATCTTTTACAGTGACGTCATAGAGCTGTTCTTTAGAAAGTTTTCTAAAAGGACCTCCGCTCGCTGTAAGGAATATTTTTCGGGCTTCAGAGGTTTTTTCTCCAACAAGACACTGGAAAATAGCAGAATGCTCGCTGTCAACCGGGATAATATCCGATGTGGAATTTTTAAGCATTCCTGTTATTAATTCCCCTGCCACCACCAATGTCTCCTTATTGGCAAGGGCTATTCTTTTCCCTGCGTTAATTGCAGTGATCGTCGGAAGCAACCCGCTATAACCCACCATTGCCGTAACAACAATATCTACCTCCGGGAGGGAGGCACCGGCACATATTGCCTCTTCACCGAGTGCTACTTCCACATCCTGATCCTTAAGGGCTTCCTTAAGGAGAGGATAGGCAGCCGGGTCGGAGACAACTGCCATTGCAGGCTTGAATTGCTTTGCCTGCCGGGAAAGAAGCTGCCAGTTGCTTTTAGCCGTAAGCACGGAAGCGTGAAAACGCTCAGGATATTCTGCAATAATATCAAGGGTCTGGGTGCCTATGCTGCCCGTACTGCCAAGCACTGCGATATTTTTTATTTGTTTCATTTTATAGAGTTTCTTACTGAATATTAGAGTTTATCATCTTGGGCATGATACGTATGATATGGAGAATCGCCGATATAATCGTATGGAGCAAGAGGAGAGCCATTGTGCCAGAGTTCCACAAAAATGCGTTCTTCCTTGCGTGCGTTCCCCACATTCTGAATAGCGATTATCTGTCCTCCTGCCACTTCATCCCCTGCTTCCACTATCACCGAACCGAGTCGGCTGTATCGGCTCAGGAATCCTTTAGGATGCTGAATGATGACTGCCGAGCCTCCCCCTTCACGAATGCTTTGAGAGACACTTATGACTCTTCCGTCAGCGATTGCTGAGATGGAACTTCCTTTCGGAAGTATAATTTCGGCTTTATTATCGCGTTTTGTGGCGGCTGTTATTACACATTCATCGTTTACGGGATTGAACATCATGCTCTCGGCTGCGAGGGGAGCAATCACTGCCACATTATATTTCTCCCTCTCTCTGATTAAGGAGACAAAACGGCTCTCCTCTGCAGAAAGAGGAAACAGAGAATCCGAGGAGGCTGGAGCGGAGGGGATAGAATCGCGGGTCTTGAGAGATGGATTCAGGACCTGGCTGAGATTCTCAAGATATCTCTCATTATTAAATAAGATCATCTGAAGGGAGTCAAGACGCATGAGCTGTTCTTGAGTTGCCGTCCTTTCCGACTCCTTTAGGTAACCTGGAAGATGAGATCGCATCGGAGATAAAAAAATGACAATAGCTCCGAGCGCCATAAAAACAATGATTGCAGCCACACCGATAAGACTCCAACGCAATATCGGTGCAGACACCTGAAGTTTATTTTCAAGTGTAGATTCGTCTTCGATAGTAAATTTGAAGCGAGTTTGAAAATTCATAATTAACTGCTGCGACACTAAAGAGAGCAATCTCCACAAACAGATGCGAAATTAATGAAAAAAGAGGAGACTTCAAAATTAAAAGTAAAAATAATGACATTCAATTAGATAAGTAGAGATAAGGAACAGTCCGGGAAGAGAGGGGAGATAAAAAAAGCATAAAAAAGATGAACCAAATAAAATGACAGATGTTTATTAGGTAAAATCTGTTATAAAAGTAAACTTAAAAAAGTTTGATTATGAAAGCTAAGAATCTTTACTATTTAATGGCGCTTTGCGCAGGGAGTTTTGCATTAGCTCCAACAGCTTCCGCTCAAGATGTAGTTGTTGAGGAAGAAGCGGTATCAGTTACTGAGTTTAATTGCGATAATTCCACCAAGTATTCTCAGAGTTGGCGAGATAACTGGTTCCTTCAGTTAGGCGCAGGTGTTGATCAGCCTTTTGTTGAGAGAGGTGCAAATGGTGCTAAAGCACCGGGTGCATTGGTGAATCGTCATAACATGACAGCCGTATATAATGTTGGCGTTGGCCATTGGTTCTCTCCTTATATGGGTTTCCGTCTTAACGCACTTGGCGGAGCGCTTCACTGGAACACACCGACAGCTCCCGGCAATGGATGGTCAAAGGCAAAACATGCAAATCTTAACCTTGAGTTCATGTGGGATATGTGTAACAGCATTGCAGGTGTAAATCCTGATCGTCCTGTAAGCGTAATTCCTTTCATCGGTCTTGGCGGTGATTATACATGGGATATCAATGCTGTATCTGCCAATATAGTAGGTAATCACGGCATTAAACATAGCAGCTGGACCCTTCCTGTTACAGCAGGTTTCCAACTCCGTTTCCGTCTTTGCAAATATGTTGATTTCTTTGCTGAGGCACGTGCCGGATTCTATCCCGACAATTGGTTAGGTTTTGCAGCGGGCCGTCCATTAGAGGCAAATGCAGAAGTTCTCGGTGGTCTTAACATCAACTTCGGCGGTCGTAAATGGAATTCTTATAATCAGTGTGCAGATATGGCAACTATCGCACAGCTTAACAATGACGTAAATAATCTTCGTGCTGAGAACTTAGCTGCAGCTCAGACAATAGCAGCTCTTCAGAGCCAGCTTCCTTGCCCGGAGCCAGTTGTTCAGAAAGATTGTGCTAACGCACCTCTCATGACTACAGTACGCTTCACTATCAACTCAGATAAGATCATGCCTACTGAAGAGGTTAATGTCTATAATATGGCAGAATGGCTCAAGGCTAATCCTAATGAGAAAGTTGTTATCGTAGGTTATGCAGACCGCGACACCGGTACAAGCGAATACAATATGGCACTTTCAAAGAAACGTGCTGATGCAGTAGCCAACGCTCTTATCAACCAGTATGGCATCGACGCAAGCCGCCTCATCGTTAAGTATGATGGTTCAGCAACTCAGCCATACAGCACAAATGATTGGAACCGTATCGTAATCTTCACACAGAATTAATAGAAACAGAATATTTGAGCGGGTCGGCTTTAAAGTCGACCCGTTTTTTTGAAAATAGGGAGAGGGAAAACAGGAGAAAAGAGCCAAAATATGTTATACAACATATTTGGCTTTTTTTGTGTAATTTTTTTGATGAAAAATTTGGTGGATTTAAAATGTAGTTGTACTTTTGCAACGAAAACAATAGCGAAACCTATTAATCGCGTATAGGTTGCTTTACATAATGAAAGCAAAAGCGAGAATGGACGCTGTTTTGAATCAGAGTTACCTCTAACCAATAAGATCTAAACTAACGAAGACATGAACATCTCTGAAATTATGGCAGGCCTTGAGGCCAAGCATCCCGGTGAGAAAGAATATCTCCAGGCAGTAAAAGAAGTTCTCCTCTCAGTGGAAGAGGTGTATAACGAGCACCCCGAATTTGAGAAGGCAAAAATCATCGAAAGAATGGTTGAACCGGATCGTATCTTTACTTTCCGCGTTACTTGGGTAGACGATAAGGGAGAAGTACAAAATAATATAGGCTATCGCGTGCAATTCAATAATGCTATCGGTCCCTACAAGGGAGGTATCCGTTTCCACGCTTCAGTCAACCTTTCAATCCTCAAATTCCTCGGCTTCGAACAGACATTTAAGAATGCCCTTACTACTCTTCCTATGGGCGGAGGCAAAGGTGGTTCTGATTTTTCACCTCGTGGCAAGAGCGATGCAGAGATCATGCGTTTCTGTCAGGCGTTCATTCTTGAACTATGGCGCAACCTTGGTCCGGATCGCGATGTTCCGGCAGGTGATATAGGTGTTGGCGGTCGTGAGGTTGGTTACATGTATGGCATGTACAAGAAACTTGCTCGTGAGAATACCGGCACATTTACAGGTAAGGGTCTCAGCTTCGGAGGTTCACGCATTCGTCCGGAAGCTACAGGCTATGGCGCTCTGTATTATGTGCAGAATCTCCTTAACAAGGATATGAATACAGATCTCAAGGGAAAGACAATCGCGATTTCAGGCTTTGGTAATGTTGCATGGGGCGCAGCTCAGAAGGCAACAGAGCTTGGAGCTAAGGTTGTAACGATTTCCGGTCCTGATGGTTATATATATGATCCGGAAGGTCTTGATGCTGAGAAGATAGAATATATGCTTGAACTTCGCGCAACAGGCAACGACATTGTTGAGCCATACGCTGAGAAATTCCCGAACTCAACGTTCTTCCCCGGCAAAAAACCTTGGGAGCAGAAAGTGGACATCGCTCTTCCTTGCGCTACTCAGAACGAGCTTAACGGAGAGGATGCAAAGATGCTTATAAACAATGGCGTAATGCTTTGCGCTGAGGTGTCTAACATGGGTTGTACTCCTGAGGCTATTGACGCTTTCATCGCTGCCAAGGTGCCCTACGCGCCCGGCAAGGCTGTAAACGCAGGTGGTGTTGCAGTTTCCGGTCTTGAAATGACTCAGGATGCAGAACATCTTATGTGGAGTGCTGCTGAGGTAGACGCTAAGCTTCACCAGATTATGGAATCAATCCATAGCGAGTGTGTGAAATATGGCAAGCAACCTGACGGCTATATCAACTACATGAAGGGTGCTAATATTGCAGGCTTCATGAAAGTGGCAGACGCTATGATGGGCCAGGGCGTTATCTAAACTGACAATAATAGAATCTGAACATAGACAATAGAAATAAGAGTAATTGAAATGTTTCATCAGCAGAGACCGGGAGCCCGTGAGGGTAACCGGTCTCGTTTTTTTCTAATTTGATATACTAAATTGGGAAGGAAGCATGTTTAATAGTTAAAGTGTTAATTAAAAAACCTCACTTTTCCTCTTTTCGCGAATTTGCAAAGAAGTCTTTAATTTATAAGGAATAAGAAATATGGATGCGACAGTTACATTAGCCACATACTCCACTCTATCGGAGGCATACATTGTCAAGGGAATGCTCGAGGCGAACGGAATCCCTGCATTAGTAAGGAACGAAAATAATTTATATGTCCCTGTTTTTGATGGTGTATCGGTGATGGTTTTTGAGAAAGATCTGGAGAGAGCAAAAACATTGCTTGAGGAGCACGGAGATATGTAAACTTCTTATTTTAGTGGGAAGAGAGAAATGATGCAGTCAAATCTACGGCTTTTTTAAAGGCTGTGGGTTGCCCCTTGACGGTTATGAAAAGATGGACCGCGCCGGGAAAAACTACGTTCGTAACATCTTTTCCCAGCGAAAGGAGCCTGTCAGAAAATTCTTTGCCTTGGTCAAGCAAAATATCTCGTTCAGCATTGACTATCAAAATAGGGGGTAATTTTGTAAGAGCTTCGTCGTCTGCCTTAATGGGAGAAGCTAAAGCTTCCTCCTTAGGTGAGTTATAGGCTTCGTTAAATGCTTCCATGAGACGGGCATTCAAACCGTAACCTCGGGCATATTTTTTCCAAGAATAGGATTTGGCAGCATAGGTCTTGACCACCGGATAAAACAGAACAAGAGATTTGATTGCAGGTGAGTCAGCAAATTTTTCAGAATCCTGCATAGATAGGGTTGTTGCAAGAGCAAGATTGCCCCCGGCGCTATCTCCTCCTAAGCTTATGGATGAAGCATTCCAGTTAATCATATTGGACGAGGCAAACATAACAGAGGCGCAACATTCATCAATAGCTTTGGGAAAAGGATTTTCGGGAGCCAGAGAGTATTCTACCGCCAAAACCATTGCCTTTCCTGTAGAGGTCAATGACTCACAGAATAAGGAACAGGAAGCTATGCTCCCGAAACACCATCCGCCGCCATGAAAATAGATAAGCAAGGGTAGGGAAGAGGTAGAATTGGAGGGACGATAAAGACGCATTTTTATTCCGGCTGCCCCTTCATCACCTGTTATATCAGTAACCTTCACTGACTCAGATGGGGCCGGGAGAGAGGATTGCCGGCTTTCCCTAATCTTATCAAGTTCTCCCGACATTCCCCGAATGGCATGATAGATGGCATCTGCCTGACGGTCTTGCATTCCATCCGGCAATGAATCAAGAAAATTATCTGCCTCCATCAGCATAGCTGCAGCTTCTTCTTTGGAAGGGATAAAGTTTTCAGGTAAATTTGAATTAACTGCCGAAAAAGACAATATATAAGTTAAAACTGATAAGACAAACTTTCTCATGATTCCTCTTTTTCCATTAATTCCAAAATACGGAACTCCGCTTCGTCAATCTCACGGATGATCTCTTCCATCCGTTTGCCGGCTTCTGTTATTTCGGCTACACTCATTTCTCCGGAAGACATTTTATTTTCTAATTCGATCTTCTCAGCCTCATGGTGTTCTACTAAAGACGAGAGAGATTCCAGCTCTTTTTTCTCTTTGAAAGAGAGTTTCTGTTTCCTTTCCTGTCTTGGTTTAACTCCGTTCTCCTTACTATTGCTTTTATTTTTTTCTATTTCAAGAGCCTTGAGTTCCTTTTGTTCTTCCTGTACGCAATGACGGTAGGTAGAATAGTCGCCGGGAAAATCTTTTATCACACCGTTTCCCTTGAAAACAAACAGATGGTCAACAATCCTGTCAAGAAAGAATCGGTCGTGGCTGACCACTATCACACATCCTTTAAAATTGGCAAGATAGTCTTCAAGCACCGTCAGAGTAAGAATGTCAAGATCATTTGTCGGCTCATCAAGAATCAGAAAGTTGGGGTTTTTCATCAGGACAGTAGCCAGATAAAGCCTGCGTCTCTCCCCTCCACTTAATTTGTAGATATATTTTTGCTGTGTTTCCGGAGTGAAGAGAAAACGAGAGAGAAATTGGGAGGCTGAAAGACGAGTCTTATCATCAATCCTTACCTCTTCGGCTATTTCCCGGACTGCATCTATTACCTTTTTCTTTTCATCAAAACCGGTCATACCCTCTTGACTGTAGTAACCCCATTTTACGGTCTGTCCTATGTCGAAACTACCGGAATCTGGCGAAAGCTCTCCCAAAAGGAGTTTTATGAAAGTGGATTTTCCGGCTCCATTATCGCCGACTATCCCTACTTTTTCATAACGGGAGAACACGTAGTTCCAATTATCAAGAATTTTTATATCTCCAAAGGCTTTGCTGACATTGTGTGCTTCAAAAATTTTGGAACCGATATATGCGGAGCCTTGTCCAAGATTAAGTTCTCTTGATGAGAGATTTATCTTGCTTTTAGCTTCCAGTTGATGAAAGCTGTCAATACGATATTTAGCTTTTGAGCCACGCGCCTGAGGCTGCCGACGCATCCAGTCGAGTTCAGTGCGAAGCAGATTCTTTACTTTGGCAAGTTCAGCATTCATAGCGTCATATCTCTCTTGCCTCTTTTCAAGGTAATAATCGTAGTTGCCTTGATACATAAAAATTTCTCCGCGATCGATCTCTATAATCTTATTGCAAACCTTATCAAGAAAATATCTGTCGTGAGTAACCATCAGAAGAGTTATCTTCTGTCTTGACAGATAATTTTCAAGCCATTCCACCATCTCTATGTCAAGATGATTGGTGGGCTCATCAAGAATGAGAAGGTCGGGTTCAGTTAAAAGAACCTTTGCCAGAGCCACACGTTTCGCCTGTCCCCCTGACATTGTGCCCATTTTCTGATCAGGATTTGTGATGCGAAATTGATAAAGCATCTGGCGGGCACGGTCTTTTCCTGAGAAATCGTCAGGACGTATAGGATCAGGAGTTGCATAATCAAGAGCGCTCTCTTCCGGATTAAAGGGAGGGAGCTGGGCAAGGTAACCTACCCGCAAATCATTCCTGAAAACCACATTGCCGGAATCATAATCTTCCGAGCCTGCGATAATGTTCAGTAAAGTTGTTTTCCCGGCACCATTAGCAGCGATAAGCCCTATCTTGTCGCCTTGATAAATGCCGAGGGTAACATCAGCGAACAATACACGATCGCCAAAGGATTTAGTCAGTTTTTCGATTTGCAGGTAGCTTACCATAATGACTTAGTATTAATAGATGAGATTAAAGCGATGCGATAACTTCTATCTCTACAAGTGCTTTTTTAGGAAGTTCTTTCACAGCAAATGCCGCACGCGCAGGGAACGGGCTTTTGAAATGTTCGGCATAGACCTCATTCATTGGCGCAAATAATTCCATGTCTGCTAAATATACAGTAGATTTGAGAACATTGTCGAGAGTAGCACCTGCTTCTGCCAGAATAGACTCAATATTTTTGATGCTCTGGCTGGTTTGGGCTTTTATATCAGAAGGCATCTCTCCCGTTGCTGCGTCAATAGGGAGTTGCCCGGAAACGAAAATGAGATTACCCGACTTTACGGCTTGGCTGTAAGGTCCGATTGCAGCCGGAGCTGCTGATGAGTGAATACTTTCTTTTGACATAATAATATTTTATTAAAACGGAAATGAGGAAGAGTAAGGCAAAATTAATAAAAAAGAGGAAGACTTCAAAATCTTCCTCTATGAGCCGCGAGTGGGACTCGAACCCACGACCTTTTCGTTACGAATGAAAATATAATATAGATTTAAATAGCATATAATTAATATATTAGCAAACTACTAATTTTCTTATTTGCACGGATTATGCACGGAATAATTGATATTTTGGTTAACATAAATTAACACTAAGTTTGCGTATTCAGAATTACCATCTTAACTTTGCGCCGTATCAGTTGCGCGATACAGAGATTCGGAATGTCGAGGGTAATACCTCACTTCATACGAAGAGCCACACTGAAGCGCAACCGGTGTGGCTCTTCTTTTTTATTTCCATGCAGAGTAAACAGAACATCTACATATCCACTCTAAAAGCAAGTCAAGCAGTCCGCGACAAGGATGAGCTTGACTGTCTTGCTTTTTGCGCTATGGGTAAGCTGATGTTCGGCAGCTCTGTAATGGTAAAGGTCTCTATCCGTGATTACAAGTATATGTTCCGTATGGGAGTGGAGAGATTCAAGCGAATCCTTTCCAATTGCCTTAAGCGAGGATACGTCACTGACTGCGGAAGTCACTATCGTTTCAATGCCATAAAAGAAGCAAAGGCTCAGAACACAATCGTGAGCCTTCCGAACGTATGGGGCAGGAGAGGAGACAAACGCTCGGCGGTCACGCTGAACCAAGTAAAGGACTACATACGCAAGGTCGTAGAATACGATAAGCTTGACAAGAAAGATTCAATCGAGAATGCACTACGTAAGAAAGCCGACCCTAAGACCCTCGGGGCTTACAGGAAGGCTAAGAAATTGTGTTCGCGTATCTCACACAACTCTGTCTTGACCGGAAAGCTTCGCGGAACTTCGATGGCGCGTGTAGCCAGGAATATGAACACCTACAAGGCGAAAGCGCGCAGACTGATGCGGGAGATGGTTGCCGACGGATGGATCAGCAACCGTCCTATTACTATCAAGACCAACTTCAAGCCGGAGCAGTTCTCCCGGCACGCCCTGACCTTGACTAAGGAAATGGGGTGGCACGGCTCATACTTCTGTCTCGGACGCACAATCTTCTGCAAGGTTGCCAACATCTACTCCGTTGTCGGCGATACTCGTCTGCGCTTCTTGCGCTCCATTTAATTTTTTTGTTGGTCGTGTTCCTGTTTTGTTCCACATATAGAGTAAGATGATGATGAGATATACTGAGAATATACGTAGAGTTAAGGGGATTGACAACAACAGGATCAGTTCCCCACGCACGCGAGAAAAGAAAAACAAGCAAAATAAAAGAAACAGGACGACTGTTTTGGAGCAGTTTATCGTTGATTTCGCCTGTGAGCTTGATTTGTTTGACTCAGGGACAGTGTTCCCCTCCTGGGTGTTCGACTATCGCGACGACCACATACGCAAGCTGAGTCCCGAGATGCGCAAGATAGCGAAATGGCTTAGAGGAATGGGTTTGCGGTTCAAGATGAAATGGCCCATAGAGATTGACGGCAAGTGGAAATTTGCTGACTTCTTCTTCCCCAAGCAGAGGACGGTCATAATCGTGGCGAATCCGATGGAGAATTTCAGTCCTATCGGGATGAGCGGAGAGCGTGCGCGGTTCTTCCATGACCGATTCCGGGTCATAGAGATAGAAACGCTTGCCGATCTCGAGCGCAAGATGCGGATGAAGGCGGCTACGGTTTAACGTCTGACGCTCGGCTTTACGAACACGAAGTAGGCGTTGACGAGCGAAGCTGTGAGCAGAATTGCGATTCCGACCCACATCCATAAGATATTGATCTCCGGCTTTAATATCCGGCAAAGGGGGATTGCCAGGGGCAGAAGCATAATGAAGCACTGCGCCCTATGCCACGGGCAGAGTTTGACGGCTCTTGATAACTTCCAACAAAGCCATACGGAGGGCAGGGAGGTGAATGTGAGCAATCCCAGCACTACTGACCATTGGAGCGAGAGCCACGCCTCCAGCGGACTGAGGAGAAGTAGTAGGGCGGTGTAGAGGAATGGGAAGGTCTTGACGGTCTTTGAGACTTTCCTGAGTATTTCAATCCTTTCCTGTTCCCGCATTTTTATCAAGATATTTTATAACTGAATCTATCGCGGAGGCCATGTGTGGGTCTTCGGTGGCATCTCTGACTTCTTTAAGCAAGGAGATCGCTTCATCAGTATTGGTGCATTTACGGGGCTGTCGCGGAGGGTATTTCCGCTGACGGTCCATTTCTTTTTGTGCGTACTCTATTGAGAGTCCTTTCTCGCGGAGGAGAAAAATAATCTCCCGGCATACGTCAACATCGCTCTGTGTGTAGCGGCGGTGTCCTGCGGCTGTTGTCTTCGGGTTTATCTGAGAAAATGTGTTGCTCCAGAACCGGAGCGTAGACTCAGGGATTCCAAGCATATCACAGACCTCGCGTGGGCGGTAGAGGGCTTTAGTAGAAGGGGATATGTTTTTCATATATTATGTAGAGGATCTGACAAGCCCAACCACTACGGCTATCCGGTTTATGTCATCAAAACCGACCATGTAATTCTTGTATTCCGGATTCAGGGAATGCAACACTATGCAGTCTTCCTCAACGTCCATGATTTCCTTAAGAACGGCTCCGTCTTTTGTATCTATCACACATATCTCACCCACGGGAGGGTTAAGGCGGTCTCTTGATATTTTGCAAGCCACAACATCTCCATCCCGGTATTCAGGAAACATAGATTTCCCTTTTACTTCAATGGTGAAGTCATAGTTCCTCATAAAAGGAATCAAGGGCTTCAGGTTGTCTCCATATTCCCCTTCGGATATGCCGTCCATAAACCCCGCTGATGCCTTTGCGTCGTAGTGGGGTCGCATATCACGGTCAGGCTTCACCATTTCCCCTTCCCCGGTCAACAGCCACTCTTCGCTGATGTAGTCTGAATATGCTGCCGCGAAACGTTTCAGAAAAGGCTTTGTAAGATAACGAGGATTACCTTTGAGAGCCTGAGTAACATTGCTCTCATTCCCATTGACCGCAGCGACAATATCACGCTGTATGTGTATTCTACCACTATCTTTCAGATAATCAATGGCTTTGTGTATTCGCGCAAGGTAATCCATACTAATATATTGTTAATAAATGTTAATTATACATAGTTTTATATGTATAAATTTTTGTACATAGAAAACTATGTATTAACTTTGCGCTGTCTTTAATAAAGAACCACAATTAAGGCAACACAAAGGAGGGGTCGCTGTTAGAGCAACCTATTCATATTCACATCGCAAAGATAGCGACTTCTCTTTGTTTTACCAAATTTTAAACTATAAAATTAAATAAAGAATGGTAACAAGAGATGCTATAAGAAATTTGCGACCGGGGAACCGTCTGGAAGTCCGGTGTGAGGATGCAGCAGATCTTGACTCATCATATCAGACCATTTATCAGATGCGCAAGGAGATGGGACTAAGTAAAGATATAATGCCTATCTCCAGGTTCGGGCCAAAAACAATGGTGGTAGTGGAGTACAGGAAGGAGGCTTCCGATGGCTGACCCGATGAAGAAATTCTACAACCACGTCCTCCACAACGTAGACCCCGGCAAGTATGAGATAACTACTGATATGTGGGGCAACAACGGATGGGAGGTCTGCGGAGTCCACGAGAATGGGGATAAACTGAGAGTATTTCTTAAACGAGAACATCATGTAGGAGGATTGTAAGATGGACCCGTTAGTTGATCCCCTTATAAAAGATGCGCAACACCGCCTTGATTTGATAAGGATTGTCTTTGACAAGCATCAGATTAAGTTTAGTAAAGCTGTTGCCGCCAAGCTCGTAGGAGGCGAGTATCGGCTTGAAAAGCTGGTAATGTCCGGGGAAATACGGATGGATAAGCCGACCTGTAAGCAGAACGGCAAGTGGTTCTGCGACGGATATGACGTGCTGAGACACGTGAGACTTTAACGGCACCCCGTCCGCCGCAATGGACGGAACAGATAGCACATTGACATCGCGGCACCTGTATATCGGCAAGGAGTTCCCTTGTACGCAAACGATGTATAGGATGAGGCACACTCCCATGCAAGCCAAGAACAGAAATGGGATAAAGGCAGGGCGGGAGCCGATGAATACCCGCATGAGGTCTACAACCGAGAAAAGAAAAGCAGTGAGGACGAAAGCGCACGTCCGAGAGCAGGAATAAGCGCACAGTGAATAAAAATAAGAACGCCGAGGGGGTAAGTGGCGCAAGAGACGGCTCCCCGATATAAGGCATCTGGCAAGATTTTCCATGCTTGTCATTCTATATAACGGAAGCCATATAGCTCAGTTGGATAGAGCGCGATTGATATTCTACTAATTTGTGCCAAGCAAAGGTAAGAGTGTAAACGGTTGCCTACTCAATCGTTCCACGTTGGTCGAGGCCCTTCAGTGGGTGAAACTTGCAGCACAAGCCTAAGACGTGGATGAATGTCAATCGAGGTCGCGGATTCGAGTTCCGCTATGGCTACTAATCAAAATTTAAAGAGTATGGAAATATCAGTAAAAACGAGGCTTGAAAAAGCACACGAAATCAAGTTAGACCTCTGCATTGAAGGTATGGATATAAAGAACCTGCCCTCATTCAGTATTGACGAGATAAGGGCTATGGTTTTGCCGCAAGTTGAGAGACTATTTCTTAACAACGGCGGAGGCAAAAAGGGCAGCAAGGCTCTCAGTTGCCTGATGGTTTACGGAAAGGAACGGTGTCGAGAACTTTTTCCAGAGCTTTTCGACAGTCAAGAAGATCCGCATTCCTCGCCTCAATAATCTCTATGATGGCTTTATTGCCAAACTCATAGCAGAGGATTTTTGTATCGAGAATCACATCCCTCTCCTCCCTTTCTTGCACCGCAAGAGCATCAAGCGACTCTCCTAATGCGATGAGTGTGTTAATCTTACCCAAGAGGTCGCGACTTCTCTCTTCAATCAAATTCAGATTCATATTTTCATTAATTTACATTTGACACTGCAAAGTTAATGAAAAACGCGGAGAAATCCGCATCCCCCTGACCCGTGAGACGGTCTGCGGGGAACCACACATAGCAAAAGAGGTAAGAACTATTTCTCTATACCCCGCGCCGTGAGGCGATAGGCATAGTGCTTGTACTATTTTCATCATATAGTATCTATTGTTAGTTTGACAGACGCTGCCACCCGCGAGGGCAGCAGCCGACCATAATCTCCGTTACTGCCGGAGATGAAAATTCATGTGATTTTATAAGTTTAGTTGTGTATTGATTTCCGCCGCCACGTCGCGAAGATGTCCCCGGCTCAGGTCGGAAAGGATTGAAACCCTCTCCGATCACCAAATCGCTACTTTGCTATAGGTAATATATTTTTTGGTTCTAATCCGGATTATCCGCGAGGATAGTCCGGTTTTCACAAGTAAGCGAAGCCTACGATTCGGAGCCGTAGGGGGCACGCCGATGGAGACAGTTTAAATTCGATAGACATCGGGACAACGTGAGACTGGCCGCGCATGAGGGTTCGACTCCCTCCGCTTGCACCATGAAGACAATTGAAGTTGACTTAGAGGGTCTGACCCAATACCTCATAGACGAATGTCCGTATGTGGTACTATCTGATAGTGGCGCGGAACACTGCCGTAAGAAACTCAATGAGGATTGCACGGTGCCACAATATATGAGGGAGCAATGTCCTGCCGACTGTCCGCGCAGAATGGTAAGCACCACACGTTGCGACAAGTCGCAGTGCGCGAGGATAAAGAAGTTGATAAAGAAATTCAAAGTATAAGGAGGTACCTTCCGAAACCCGACCAAATGACGACTCGGAAAGACGAGTGACCACCTCAGGCTCCGATACTGTCAGGGAAACGCCGCCTGACTATAACTTAGGACACGGTTGCCCTCTGTCGTGAGGGACGGAGCCACCAATAAAGCCTTGCGTGTTCGCCAACGCCCCTGTAAAGGGATATAGAAACACGGGAATAAATCATAGCTTAAACTGGACTGAATACCGTGACTTAAAAGGCTTTTATCATATCAAGCCCCTGCTTGGGTCGGAACAAGCCCTCTCAGGAGGATAAAAAGCGGGAATAAAGTCATAGAGCGCATGTTGCAAGCTCCACGCTGTATAACTTTCCACTGCAATGTGCGTCCGCTAACAAGAATACCGCAATGAAAGGGGCTTTTCTTTTTAAAACAATCAAAACCAAACAATATGAAATCATTACTCAACTGGAGATACTATGTCATCTACGCGCTTCTCGCAATCGGCATTGTATCTGTACTCGCCATCTTCTCCGAGGAAGACAGACCTCTGGCGCAATGGATTGAGGTGCGCGTCTATCTCGCGCTTATCGCCACCGTCAGCTTCTATGTGATGAACCGCCTCAGAATACGCTGGGAGTCACGAGGCGAGATACCTGAATTAAAAAGCAACGAATGAAGAACATCATCTACAACCTCAGCAATGAGGAGTATCATAACGGCGAGGGCTACCGCGACTACATAAGTTCAACGAGCCTAAAGCACTATCTTGTCTCGCCCCGTTATTATCTCTTCATGCGCGACAATCCGCAGCCACCCTCGGCAGCACAGTTGCTGGGCACTCTGTTTCATGACCTTATGGCTACCCTCGCGATTGCTAACGGTGATTGGAATAAGGGTTACGGAGAATGGAAAGCAGGGTTGGCGATGTTTGACCCTCCTGTGAACACACGCACCGGAAAACCTTACGGTGCTGATACAAAGACTTACGCTGAGATTTATCAGGCATTTCTGGAAGCCAATGCCGGAAAGGTTGTGGTCGATACTGCCGTAGCTGACATTGCCTCCGATATGGCTCATTCCCTTCTCTTTGATTGTGGAGCGACTTCAAGTCAGGTGTTGAAACTCCTCAAATGGGGAACGCCTGAAGTCAGTGTCTTTCATGAAACCGAGGACGGCATCAAGATCAAGATACGTCCCGACCTGCTGACCCCGAAAAAGATTGTGGATTGGAAGTCAACCAACCTCACCTCTCTGACAGAGGAAGCCATCAACCGCGTGATCCTCAAATACGGCTACCACATCTCCGCTGCTCAGTATCAGTGGGAGATGCACGAGGTTACAGGACGGTGGTATGACTTCATCCTCGTATTCATGCAGACCTGCCCTCCATTCGATGCTGTAATGGTCGACATGAGGAATTACGGCTATCAGTACGTCGAGTCTCTTGAGACGGTAGTTCTCGGTCCGGGTGCAATCCAATTTGAGGAACTTCTCAAACTCCACACCCGATGCCGGCAGGCAAACGAGTACCCCGGTGCAGAGACATTTATTCCCGGCGACAGATACCGCATCATGGAGATTGAGCCGCCGAGGTATTACGCTAACAGATTCATGGAGGACTGACATGGAACCGATAACAATAGAACGCGAGGGAGAGAATGGGTTATACATCGTCCGTCAGGGCGACAAATACGCCGATGAGATGTGCTGGGATGAAATGCTCGGACTTGTGGTTTCGCTGACAATGCCGGAGGATTTCAGTCGCATGGGTTGGATGATGACCGAGGAACAGCACAGACAAGCGTACCCGTGGCGATTCCGCGACAAAGAAGAGAAAACGAAAGAAACATTACTTTTAACAATGAAATAAATTCAAATCAAAATGGAACAGAAAACAACAACTACCCCCCCCAATGGGTTGAAGATATGCAGAAATGGCAGAATGAGAACAAGAAGCAACGCGCAGTATTGTGTGTGACTTCAAGTGAGGAATCTTTCGGAGGTATGCTCTTCGGAAGTGGTCTGCCTATCCTTGCCGCTCTTATTGAACTAATGGAGAAGGATAACGACTACAAAGGACTTATCTCAGCCGCAACCTCAGCCATAGATAATCCCATTGGCAGTATGCTTATCCGCGCCAAATGGGAAGAGTACAAGAAAGAGCATGGCATCAAGAACCATGATGAGGAAGAGACCTCAGATGATTCTTCAATGAAAGAATTTCTCAAAACAATCTTAACAAAATTAGCAGACAAACTATAATATGGCAACAGAGCAGACACAGCAGCAGGCGCAACAGCCTCTGCCTCTCGACAACCCGGCACTACAGCCGCAACAGCAGGTGCAGCCAGAACCGCCAAAAACTGAAACCGCAGTGGCGAAAGTAAGGGAGTCGTTTACTCCGGCACTCTGCACCGCGACAATACAGAAAATCAAGTCTGATCCCCAGCTCGCGCCGCTCCACGGCATAGCGAATGTGTTCGCCAAGCCGTTTGAATCGTTCCGCAAGGCGTTCAAAGACCCCAACGAGGCAGACCGCCTTATGGCAAAGGAGATTGACTTCGCGGCTCAGATGATGATGAGCAACACCTACCTCATTCAGGTAGCGACACAGAACCCCCTCTCGCTCGTCAATGCCATCAAGAACATCGCGCTTGCCGGAACGACACTCAATCCGATTCTGAAACAAGCATATCTCGTTCCGTTCACGATCAAGAATGTTCCGACAATCGTGCTCTTCCAGTCCTATATGGGTGAGATAAGTATGCTTGTCAATACCGGACTTGTAAGAAAGGTCGAAGCGCACCCGGTTTATAAGGGCGACGTTTTCAAAATCTCCCACGGCTCAAAGGGCGAACTCATCCACGAGCCGGACTGCTGGGCGAAACGCTCTGAGGAGACGATACTCGGAGCATACTACTTCGCCATACTTGCGGACGGAACGGAAATGTACGACTTCATGAACAAGGAAGAGATTGACAAGATCAAGGATCGTTCCCCGTCTACGGGTCTTGACAAAAATGGCAAACCGAAGAAGTCCCCATGGGTCTCAGACTACACGGAAATGGCAAGGAAGACACTCATCCACCGCGCCTACAAGCAGATGCCAAAGGACAGGATCAGTGAGGACAAGCTGAGAATGCTTGAAGCCATCTTCGACTACGACGAGAAGGCAGAGCAGAATTGGGTGGAAGAGCAGAAAAAGATTGCTCCCAAGAAAGACACCTTTGACGAGGAGGAGGTTGAATGGGAGGATGTGAAATAACGATATAAAATTTCATATATAAAGTCAATTTGGTTGAAACGTAATTATATTACGCTCGGAGACCGCCCCGTCCGCGAGGATATGGGCGGCTTTTATTTAAAACATTTGGCAATGACACAGACAGAAACACAACCGCTGGAACAACACCTTACGGTGGTCTTGGCGACAATACTTGAAGACAAGGAGACGCGCAACGTCGCTCCTGTATGCGCCGACATTCAGGAGATAATGGCAGTCGTGAATCAGGACGTTAAGGAAGCCCTCAACAACATGGTCAAGCATGGTGTGCTGACGTTCCACCGCACCCTCAACTCCACAACCTTCGAGTTTGCGCCTTTGAAAAGATAAGAGATATGACATACAACAACATTCAGCCGTGGGACACCCTCCGAATCACCACCGCAGGAGGGATGAGGGTCGTGGTGCTCCACGTCTACGAGAGCGGCAACATCAAGGTCAGATGCCCGAGCGGACACATCATCGTGGTGACTCCTGACAAGGTGAGTGCCAACTACGGCTATGTGTCTTCGGAGTATGACAGAGTTTTGAGATTATTGATTAAGCAGTGATATGAGCAAGGTATCAATCAACAACCTGGCGCAGTATTCGGAAAGGATGAACACTCCGAATCTGCCGACCGATGAGTTTCATCTTATCGTCAATAGGGCAACAAGGGATTGGATTGTCGCTGACCTCCTCAAACGGAAAAAGAAACTTGAACAAGCGATCAGTGACCCCAAAATCAAGACATCCAAAGCGGTGAAACGGCATAGTGAGCTCTATATACTCAGTGTGGCTCTTGATAGGTTGCAGTGCGCGGAAAGGATTAAGCAATGACAACCTATAACGGCTACGAGTACAACGAGTTTGGGGTGTGTCTTAACCCAGATAAGCCTTATCAGTTTGGTAAAGACCACTATTATTACTTCACGATAGAGGTGTCGGAATCTCCAAAAGGATGGACGTATGGGTATCAGTGGAGTTGTGGAACGTCGGGCGGCGGCTCCCCTTGCTCGCCAACTTGGAAGACGTTCCCTTGTCGCTCAAAAGCGATTGTCGCTTGCGCCCGACTTCTAAAGAAGAACTTCACGGGCAACAGAGGTCAGCACTTCAGGGCGGAACTCGACCGCATAATCGCGGAGGAATCGGGGAAGAAACCCCACTTGAAGCAGTATTCGATATTTGATTATTTAAACGATTAAAGATATGGCAGAAACATACGATATAGCCAAAGCAGTTGAGGCTCAAAAGGAATACTGCAAAGAATATGCCGCCAATCATCCCGAAGATTGGGTTTCAAAGTTTATGGCTGAGGGCAGAGGGTTCGCACCCGTGAGTGGTGTGTGCTGGTGTTGCCACCAAAACATCTATACGAAGGAGGGATATGTGACGATAAACCGCAGACGCACCGAGAGAAAGACTGAGGGCATTAGTGTAGAGAGGGCAAGGCGTGAACTTACAACGGGATGCCCGTTCTGTTATCGCTCTTATGTAGATTAACCTTCAAAATTAACCACTATGGCATTATACTTTGAGGTCAAAGTGACCTATGACAAAATGACTGAAAACGGCTTGGTGAAGAAAGTAACCGAGCCTTATTTATTTGATGCACTCTCTTTCACCGAGGCAGAGAGCAGAGCGATTGAAGAACTGACCCCTTTTATCAGCGGAGAGTTCACTGTTAAGGCTTGTAAGCGTACTCCGATAGCCGAAATCTTCAACATTGACGCAGAAAGATACTACCTTGCCAAGGTCGCGTTTATCACCCTTGATGAGAAATCAGGAACAGAGAAGCGCAGTATCTCGCAGATACTTGTCGGCGCGTCTGACTTTAAAGAGGCTTACGACAATTTCCTTGACGGAATGAAAGGCACAACGGCAGACTTTGAGCTTGTTAATCTCTCCGAGACTCTGATAATGGATGTTTACCCTACTAAATTGAGTTGATTGTGATACCCACAGCACAACCTATTCAGACCTATGAAATCTATCCCGGATGCGACCCACCGAGGTTCATCCGGGAATTTTTGGAGGGTAAGCG
>CAMWSM010000031.1 GCA_947176915.1 uncultured Porphyromonadaceae bacterium
CGCTATGCAATAATAAGGAAACTCCTTTTACTCAACATATCTGCTGACGAAGCGGGATTGCGGAGCAATCCCCTCCCAAGCATTATATTCCATAGAGCTTTTTTACTACAACCCTACCTCTCTCTATTCTTCGAGCTATAATTTAGTATAATCACAATAAACAAAAAACCGTTCCCATCGTCATGGAAACGGCTTTGTTTATTTGTTGACAACGAAATATTCTTATTTCTTACGGTTGCCGTAACGGCTGCGGAACTTATCAACACGACCTGCGGTGTCAACAAGTTTCTGTTTGCCGGTAAAGAAAGGGTGTGAGGAAGAAGTAATTTCAAGTTTTACCAGTGGATATTCCTTGCCATTTACTTCGATTGTCTCACGTGTGGCAACAGTGGAACGTGTAATGAAGATTTCGTCGTTTGACATGTCTTTGAAAACAACCTCACGGTAGTTCTCGGGATGAATTTTAGCTTTCATTGTTAATTTCTGCAGTTAATTATATCTGTTTTTTTCTTTTTTGACAGGTCGCGATCCCGTCAATTGGCGTGCAAAGTTACAAATAAATTTCCTAATCATAAAACTATCATATAATTATTTTTTGATTTAGAATTCTTTTAACTTATTTTTCAAAGCTTTAACCGTAATGTGTCACTCTTTCCCACTTTATTTTGTTATTTCTATGGTAACTTTTCCTTTTAACTCCAACAATCATGATCATTTCAAAAGAACTTTATCTACAAAGACCTCTTCCCTCCGGAAATTATCCTATTGTTATTCGTGTGTCTCATCTCGGGAAAGACAAAATTATCGATACTTTTGTATGTTGCCAACGCAGGCATTGGGATGCTTCACATAACACAGTGTCTCATCATGATGCTGCCTACTCCATGAAGAATAACCATATCGACTCACTTTATCGTAGAATTGCCGGCAATATTCAGGCGTATCTTGATAAAATGCTTGAAGAAAATCTTGAATCACTCCTTAATAATATATATGACAGAAATGACACCCGCACTCACAGTGTTGATAAAAAGAGAAAGGTAAGTTCTGAGACGTCTCAAAAGAGTGGCTTCGACAGTCCAAAGCCCGGTCTCTCTTTTTCTGCTCTCATCAAGGAGAAGATCTCTTCCATATCCTCACTGAACACACGCAGAGGATATGAAGGTTTTCTCAGATATTTTTCTTCAAATTTCGACAACAATCTTTCTCTTGAAAATCTGAATGAAAACTTTGTGGACACGTTTCGTAAAAAGCTTGAAGAGAACTATCCTGCTCAAGGCTCAATGAGACATCTCTTATCTTCCCGTCTAAATGCCGTGATTAATTTTGGAAAGGGAAAAGGAGTAATTCCTCAAAACTTCTCGTGCAAATTGCCTAATTATCCTTTATTCCCCTCTGAGCGAAATCTTTCCGAAAAAGAACTGTGTAAAATATTCAGTTTGTTCAAATTAAAGATTCGTGAGGACCCTTCTCTTAAAGAATCCTCCACCCTTTCTCTCGCGCTTTTTATTCTTGACATTGCCTTTCAGGGACTTGCGCCTACCGACCTGGCTTCCTTAAGGATAAGAGATCTGTCGTTCTCACGTGTGTCCTCTTACAACACGCGGTTATTGGGAGGGGCTGCCTCGGAAGATGACATAGATGTAGTCTCCATAAAAACCTTGCGGAAAAAGACTGGTTTTCCGGTCTCGATAGTTGCTCCAATCCAACCTGTCAAAATGATCCTGTCAGCCCTGATGAGAGACAAAGCCAACGATGATTACCTTTTGCCTTGTTTCAATAAGAATAAAACCTACTCCTCGGAACAGCGTCAGAACAGGCTTGCCAATTTTTTCCACAAATTATCTGTCGCGCTTAACAAGGTGCTCGAAGATAGTGGATATAGACTCCTTTCCGGCAACATAACCTTTTACTTCGCACGTCATGCCTACTGCAATCTGGTTGACAGCATGGATGTTCCTCGCCATCTCATACAACATCTTATAGGCCATCGTGTTACGGTTCTTGAAAGAAGCTATCTTCGAAGAATAACGCCAGCTGAACAAGCAGCCATCTCTTTACGCATATTTGCCGTGTTGGACTCCAAAACCTGAAAAATCTGCTTACAATCTCCTGCATCCCTTTATATCAGGAAATTAATTTTGGGATAGCGTAATAACTTATCCCCAAATTTAAAGTATGAGAAAATTGTTTTTAATTTTGGTGGCGCTGATGGCATCTGTTCCGAGCCTACTTGCTCAGACACAGACATATCGCGGCACCGTGGTGGATGCCTCCAACAATGAACCTCTCATCGGTGTTACGGTCATGCCGATAGGTGGTGGTCAAGGCGTCGCCACTGATGTAGAGGGTAAATTCATCCTTACTGTTCCTTCCTCCGTCCGTAGAGTGAAGGTGAGCTATGTTGGATTTAACGAGCAGACCGTATCCTTATCAAACGATATGATCGTAAAACTCGTGTCAACTGACACTATGCTTGATGACGTTGTGGTAGTGGCCTATGGTACAGCCAACAAGGAATCTTTAACAGGTTCTGTCGCAGTAGTAGGTTCAAAGGAAATTGAAGACCGACCCGTTACTGCCGTAACAGCAGCTCTTGAAGGCAATGCTCCCGGTGTTCAAGTCAACACCTCAGTAGGCTTCCCGGGTTCAGCTCCCGATATCCGTATCCGTGGTGTAAATACAATCAACGGTGTTAGTTCGCCTCTTTATGTTGTCGACGGAGTAGTGTTCGAGGGAAACATCGCAGACCTCAATCCTGCCGACATAGAGTCTATGTCTGTGCTTAAAGACGCTGCGTCTTCCGCTCTTTACGGCAACCGTGGTGCGAACGGTGTTATCCTTATAACCACAAAGAAAGCCAAGGGAGACGGTAAGGTCAACGTGAACCTTCAGATGCGTCAGGGTATGTATAACAGAGGGTTGCCCTTTTATGACAGACTCGGTGCAAACGACTTCATGCAGGTATTTTTTGATGGCATGTCTAATTGGGCAATGAGTCAGGCTGGATTCTCTAAGGAGGAAGCAACCGCTTATATGCGTGAAAACATTATGGCTTATGCAAATTACAATGTTTATGGTTTGCCTGCCAATGAACTTTTTGATGAAAACGGCAAATGGACAGGAAATAATCCCCTTCCTGGATATACCGATCTCGATTGGTGGGATGCAGTTTCCCGTACAGGTCATCGTCAGGAATATAACATCAATGCAAGTGTTGCCTCCGAAAAATACGACATCTTCGCGTCTGCGGGTTATCTTAAGGAGAACGGCTATATGCTCCAGACCGATTTCGAACGTTTCAATGGCCGTATCAATACCAATTTCCAACCGGTAAGTTTCTTCCGTACAGGTCTTAACCTTGCTGGTCAGTACACTAATCAGAATCGTGGCATAACAACAAAAGATGATGAAGGGTATGTAAATAACCCCTTCCTCGTTATGGATAAGGCTCCTATTTATCCTTACTACCGTCATGATCCCGAGACAGGTGAGATTCTATATGATGAGAATACTGGTGAGGTGCTTTGGAATACTGGTTCTTATCTTGGTTCTCAAGGCACAAATGTTGCCTGGACCAATCGCCTTGACAAGAAAGAATCAACGGCTAATGTCATTGACGGTTCTCTTTATGGCACAATCTTCATTCCATACGGTTTTGAAATGACTGTAAGAGGAAATATTTATCGCAATAAGACAAACTATTGGCGTTACATGAATAACTTGAATGGTTCGGGTATCAGCCCTAATGGACGCCTTTATCAATATGACTATGAATATAAGAACCATACTTTCATGCAGCAACTCTATTGGAGCCATGAATATGGACTGAATCATATTGATGTTCTTCTCGACCATGAGAACTATCAGAGGACTTATAGCCGTCATTCCGTAGATGTGCAGAACCAGATTCTCCCCGGCATCTATTCTCTTTCTAACTTTACTGAGACCAATCCCGCATCGCAGACCTCAGAGAAGATTACTTCGGAGTCATATCTCGGACGTATCCGCTATAACTGGAACCAGACTTACTTTGCAGAAGCATCAATCCGTCGCGACGGTTCCTCATACTTTGAAAAGGATAATCGTTGGGGTACATTCTGGAGCTTGGGTGCAAGCTGGATTATTTCAAAAGAGAAATTCATGCAGAACCTTACTTGGGTTGACTATCTGAAACTCCGTGCTGCGTATGGCTCAGTAGGTAATGACGCATCTGCCGGTGCATACGCCTACTATACACTTTATGATCTTGGCACATACGGAGGTGCAAGTTCAATCCTTCCTACAACTTGGAAATCAAACAATCTTAAGTGGGAAGCTACCAAGACATTTGATATCGCTCTTGAAGGCTCTCTATTCAACGATCGTTTCAATTTCAGCATTGGCTACTTCAATAAACGCAACACTGACCTTATCTTTAATGTAATCAAGGCTGCATCAGGTGGCTCTGTATATGATCCGGAGGAGTCATTCGGTACAAATCCAAAAGTGCTCAGCAACATAGGCACAATGCAGAATATCGGCTGGGAACTTCAGTTTGGTGTAGACATCATCCGCAACAGGGATTTCAAATGGAATTTCTCAGTTGACGCAACCATCATGAAGAATAAGATAATCAAACTTCCTGAAGGTCATGACATGCCAAGCAACGGATGGTTCCTTGGAGAGAGCCTCGGCTCTATATATACCCGTACATGGGCAGGTGTTGATCGTGTAACCGGTCAGTCACTCTATGAGATTAACCTCAACGACCCCTCCCTTTCCTATTGGGACGAGAACGGCACTGTTCATCAGAATGAGGCTCAGTTTAACAATTACCTTGCCAATGCAGCAAACACCGACGCATTGTTCGCTGTCAAAGATGGTGACGGGTATAAATATTATACCACAACCCCTGCCTATGCAACAAGCAAGGTACAGGCTGATTCTTATCCATCTGTGTATGGCTCATTCGGCACAAATCTTTCATGGAAAGGCATCAATTTCGGACTTCTCTTCACTTATGGCTTAGGCGGAAAAGTATATGACTATAACTATATGGATCTTATGAGCCTCAGCACAACACCCAATGCTCTCCACAAAGACATACTTAATTCATGGGTTGCAAAACCTGAAGGTGTTGAAGATCATTATTTTGAAGAGATGGAAATTGGCAACTATGGTACATTCCCGGTTTATATTATTAACCCGGAGGATATTGATTCCAGTCTCATACCTCAGGTTAACGCAAGTAACACTGCCAACAATAATGCCGGCTCCAGCCGTTGGTTGACAAGCAAGAACTATCTTGCTCTTAAGAACCTAAATATTTCTTATGATCTTCCGTCATCTTGGATGAATGCTATCAAACTCCAGGGTATTAATATCGGTATGGCAATAGACAACGTATTTGTTGCCACCAAACGAAAAGGTATGAACCCAATGTATGGCTTCGGTGCAGGTCAAGGTAAGTATTATGTCCCTGCCCGTGTATTCTCTTTCCAGCTGAACGTGAAATTTTAATACGAACAATAAATGAAAAATACAATAAAAGCACTTGCAGCCGTAGCGTTGCTGACTGGCGTAACCGGCTGCTCAAGCGACTATCTCGATCAGCCACCTTACGAACAGGTTCCTGTGGAGAATCTCTCCCAGTCGATTGAGACTTTCGAGGCTGCCGTAAACGGTATGTGTCAGACAATGTACATCCTTTGGAATCCCGATGCCACTGAACGTTATGGCAACGGCGAAGGTTACATACAGTCTTTCTACGGAGACTCTCCAAGTCCTGATTTCGCTTACACTTGGCTGTGGGGTACTCAGGCTCAGTATCAGGCTTGGGCTTTGATGCAGAGAGATGACAGAAGCGGCGGTTCGTACGCATGGATATACTGCTACTCTCTCATAAATCAGGCAAACACCCTTCTCACCAAGATTGATGATGTAGTGGCTGCAGAGAACACGAAAGACTTCCTTAAGGCTCAGATCCTTACCATGCGTGCCCACGCTTATATCCGTCTTATGCAAGTCTATGGCCCCCGTTTTGAAGACAGCGAAAACGGCAACAAACTATGTGTGGTCTTGAAACTCGAACCAAGCACTGATAATGAGGAACTTTCGGATTACAAAACCGTCATGGCCCAGATCTATGATGACCTTGACGAGGCAATTAAACTCTATGAAAGTTCCAATGGACGCCGCTCTGCCGGCTTTCAGCCTAATCTGAACATTGCGCAGGGTCTCTATTCTCGAATCGCGCTTATTAACCATGATTGGGCGAAGGCTCAAGAAATGGCAAATGCAGGTAGGCAGGGTTATTCCATCATGTCTGCCGAGGATTACAAGAAAGGTTTCGCAGATCCCACTTCAGAGTGGATGTGGTATAACAACCGTGACCGTTCAAACAACGGCTATTATTCATGGGGTGCGAGCTTCACTTGCAACGGCGGTTACTCTTCAGCCTATACATGGGCAGGCTCGGGAGGACAAATGTCTTACGATCTTTATAAGCAGATTTTTGACAAAAATAATTCTGATGTCCGTTGTGAGCTTTTCTGGATGCCTGATAAGGTAAATAAGTATGTGAACTATAACCTTGACGAGAATATCTTCTGGGATCCTAACTATGTTCAGTCTGCCTACTTGAATATGTGGCTCATCAGCCCCGAATTAACCGAGTCAATCTCTCTTTGGCTGAAACATAACACTCCGGCTGGATTCAGCGATGGCTTTGGAATTTACGTGTATGACGATGAAGATGAAGCAAGTGCGGGAGATCCTGATTTCTACAACTGGATTTTCTCAGCTCTTAAAGGAGCCGGTTATCAGGCAATGGTTCAGTTTGGCGCTCAGATAAAGTTCTGGAGTTATGCCGAAGATCTTGGAGACTGCAGCCATCCCTTCATGCGTGCTTCCGAACTTCTTCTTAATGAGGCAGAGGCTGCTTTGGAGCAAGGAGATGAATCTACTGCCCAGGCTTGTCTTGAAGAGTTAAATAAAAACCGTATGGACGATTATACTTGCACCGCTACCGGAGATGCCCTCAAGGAGGAACTCCGTCTTTATCGTCGTATGGAACTCTGGGGTGAAGGAGATACTTGGTTCTCTATGAAACGCTGGAATGTAACTGCATCCAGAAAAGGATGGGTGGCTAATGATCCTAACTCGGGCAATTTCCTTAAAGCTGCTTATGAAGGAACTTATCCTCCCTCTTTCGCAAATGGATGGACATATCAGGTTCCAGATATAGAAACAGACTATAACCAAATTATCAATTCTCAGATTAACCAATAATAAGTTAGTCAAACCAAGATTGAGGAGGGTGTATCAAATTTGATACACCCTCCTCTTTTTTAATTTAAGACGTCTTCTAATTCTTGGGATTGCGTGTCATAGAAGGAAATTTTAAGGTTGGCAAGTGGGCAGATGGTTTTATAATTAATCAGTAATTCTGTTCAGGTTTCTCAATTTATATTCACTATGTTAGTTTTCCATTTAATAATTTGTGATAAAATACTTATCCCCAAATTATTAAGTATGAGAAAATTGTTTTTAATCCTGACAGCCTTATGCTTTTTCACGGCTTCGGCTCTTGCTCAAAGCAAGACAGTGAAGGGCGAGGTTGTCAGTGCGTCCGACGGAGAACCTTTAGTCGGCGCGACAGTGTTTGCAGTCGGCTCCAAGACGGCTACATCTACCGACATTGACGGGAAGTTTACTATAACGGTAGCTTCCAACGTGTCAAAGCTTCAATTCTCCTATGTAGGCATGAAGACTTTGGAACTTCCTATTTCAAATGACTACATGAAAGTAGCTCTTGAGGAACTTAACCAGCTCTCGGAGGTGGTGGTTACCGGTTATGGCGTTACTAAAAAAGCTGCCTTCACAGGTGCGGCATCCACTGTCAGCGGAGCTGAAATCGACAAAAAGAATGATGTCAATTTCGTAAAGGGTCTTGAAGGCAATGTAACGGGCTTCCAGTATAATAACTCAACCTCAATGCCGGGTGCATGGGGTAGCGTATATATCCGCGGTATGGGCTCGCTCTCTTCAAAATCTTATCCTCTTTATGTTATTGACGGTGTGCCTGTAAGTTCTGATTATGATTCGATGGGAGACAGCAATAACTATTTCGATCCTATGGCTGCTTATAATCCTAATGATATTGAGAGTGTAACCGTGCTTAAGGACGCTGCCGCTACAGCAATCTACGGTTCACGCGCTGCAAACGGTGTGATCATCATCACCACCAAGAAAGGGGCTGAAGGGAAATTCCAGCTCAATATTGATGTGAAGCAGGGTCTCACAAGCACAGCTAACAACAATATGAAATATGCTGATGCAGCTTCAACTATGAATTATTTTGCAACAGGATATGCTAATCGTACCGGACAACCTTATCAGGATTGGTATGATACGCTTACTGAATATTTCGAGTGGGATGGCAAAACGAGCTACGACTGGATTAACAAAGTTCAGCGCACCGGCTATTTCCAGGACTATAATATCAGCTTCGCCGGAACAAGCGGCAGCACAAACTATTTCGCTTCTCTCGGATATGTTGATTCAGAGGGTATCGTAATCAACTCAGGTAACCAGCGTTATTCCGGTCGTGTAAACCTTGACACAAAGTACAAGTTCTTCTCCGCAGGTATCAACGCTTCCTACTCCTACAGCAAGAACAAGAACTTCTCTCAGAGCACCGGCGGTTCGATGTCCAACCCGATGGTAGGCGCGGTTTCCTCCATGCTTCCCTTCGACCCGTTCTATAACGAGGATGGAACTTACTATGGCGCAGGTATAATCTATAACCCCCTCGCTGTCAACGATGCGAAACTCGGCGACCTGAATGAGGTTATCAACCAGACAATCGTGGGCAATCCCTGGCTCCGTGTTGATCTTCCTTTCGGATTCTGGGTGAAGACAAACTTCGGTATGAATATTGTCGACCAAAGCGAATATAACTATTGGAGTGGTGTCTACAATCCCCAAGGTGTGGATTATAACGGTCTCGGTCAGAAATACAACAGCCGTACAAGCACACTCACATGGACCAACACTATCGGCTGGAACAAGACATTCAACGATATCCACTCCTTTGACGTGCTCCTCGGTCAGGAAATGCAGAGATATGAGTATCATTACGATTATTACTCAAGAACAAACTTCGCATTATGTGCTTTAGGGAGAAGGGACATGACAGCTGCGGCTACCGATAACGGTAGTGAGTATTATAAGTCTCAGTCCCGTCTCGCCTCTTACTTTGCCGATGCCCATTATTCTTTAATGGACCGCTACTTCCTCTCGGCTTCCTTCCGTCGCGACGGTTCCTCAGTATTCGGTGCCGATCACCGCTGGGGTAATTTCTGGTCTGTTGGTGCAAAATGGCGTCTCTCCCAGGAGGATTTCCTCCAGAATCAGAACTGGCTTAGCACAGCCGACGTGCGTATCTCTTACGGTACGGTCGGCAACCAGTCTCTCCCATCTCTCTACGCAGCACGCGGCTATTATGCAACCGGCTACAACTACTCTCAGGTGCCCGGTATTTCTCTCCTTCAGGTTTCCAATCCCGATCTTACCTGGGAAACTTCACGTAAATTTGACGTAGGATTTGATTTCGGTATCTTCAACCGCGCTACCCTTACTTTCGACTTCTATAATGAGGATACTTCGGATGCATTATATCAGGTTCCTCTATCAATGACTACAGGCTTGACTTCTTACTATAAGAATATCGGCAAGATACGCAACAGAGGTATTGAACTCGGTCTTAATGGCGTCATCTTCACAAACCGCGATCTCACAGTCAGCGCGTTCGTCAACATGACCTGGAACAAGAACAAGGTCATCAAACTCGCCGATGGCTCGGTAGAGGGCACATACTCCATCATCGAGGAGGGCCGTCCATACCGTCAGTTCTATATGCCGGAATATGCCGGTGTGAATCCTGAAAACGGTCGCGCCCAGTACTACCTCAACGCAGAGGGTAACGAGCTTACCGAGGACTACACAGCTGCGGCTAAACGCTACGTAGGTTCCGCTGAGCCAAAAGTGTTCGGTGCGTTCGGTGTAAACGCCAATGGCTACGGTTTCGATTTCAGCATGCAGTTCAACTATCGCGCAGGAAACAAGGTGTTTGATTCAGGCCATAACTTCACGGGATGGGGCAGCAATGCTTACCGTGTTCCTCTCCAGACCGTTGTCGACAACTCATGGACTCCGGAGAATCCGAATGCCCTCTATCCCCAGGTTATCTACGGCGACCCCTACAAAAACTCAAATGGCAACAATTCATCACGCTATCTTATGGACGGTAGTTTCATCCGCCTGAGCAACATCACATTCGGTTACACTCTCCCCAAGAAGATAACACAGAAGGCGCTCATCCAGAAACTCCGTATCTACACCACATTTGACAACGTACATACCTGGACCAAGAAGGAGTTCATCGGATATAATCCTGAGACTTATTCAAGCGGTGTGATTGCATGGCAGTATCCTGCCGTATTCACTTTCACCGGCGGTATTCAACTCACATTCTAATCTCTCACTCCTAAACATATAAAGAATAATGAAAAAAACTTATATCAAAGCACTTGCGGCACTCATGTTGAGTGTGGGGGCAACAAGCTGTGGCGACAGTTTTCTCGAAACTGAAATCTCTAATGGTCTTGATATCGAGGAAAGTCTTAACAGTGTACAAAAATTAGGCTATGCTCTCAATGGTACTTACTACCGTTTGTTCCATTATTATTTCTCAGGCAACTACGCCACCTCGATAGGTGATATCGCTTCTGATATCACTTACTGGAACGGCTCTACAGGCCACTGGAGCGACTTCTATCAGTTCACTCCAACCGAAACCTCCACATATCTCTATTATATCTGGAACTACGGTTATAAAGTGGCGAATAACAGTTCAAGAATTATTGAGGCAGGGAAAGGGTTGACCGACCTAACAGAGGAGGATCAGTCTGATCTTGATGAATTCATGGCTGAGGCATACGCTCTCCGAGCTTACGCTCACTTCCAATTGGTAAACGTATTCGCTCATCAATATATGGTGAACGGCACAAGCTTCGCCAGTCAGCCCGGTATTGTAATAATTGATGAACCTGTAAAAGAATTCCAACAGGTAAGTCGTGCGACTGTAGGCGAGACTTATTCCGCAATCGAGTCTGATCTTAAGAAATCTCTTGAATACTTCGACAAGGCAGGCTGGGAGAACGACGGTATCTTCTACATCACTCCCGCTGCAGTTTATGGCCTTCTCTCAAGAGTCTATCTCTATGAGGAGAAATATGCTGAGAGCGCTCAGGCAGCACAGGATGCTCTTGATCTGAAGGATATCACTGAGCTTGCTTATACCGATGCCTCTTACAAGGCTCTCTACAATGGAGGTGCAAGCAATGATGAGAGCTTCTTTGCCCTCAACATCAATACGATCGACAACTGGAGCGCAAACTCCTGCGGTACCCTCTGGTCTGACTACTCCTACAGTCCGAGCCCTTATCTCCAGTCCATCATGGCTGACGATGATGTCCGCAGAGCTGTCTGGGGGTGGAATTCCAAGAGTACTGCTTCTAAACCAATCTTCACTTCAGGTAAATTCGGTGCATTCGGTTTAGGTGGTAATTCAGCATACGGAACAAACTACCTTATCAACGCTCCCGAGATGTTCCTCAACCAGGCTGAATCCTATCTGAAGCTCAATCGTCTTGACGATGCCAAGGATGCTCTCCTTGTTGTTGCAAAACGCAATCCGGCAATTGCTTCAGTAGCTGATCTCCCCGCAACAGCAGATGATCTCTTCTCTTTCATTCAGGAAGAGAGAGCTCGCGAACTCTTCCAGGAGGGTATGCGTCTCTACGACCTCCGCCGCTGGGATGTCAAGGCTAATCTGAATGCCACAGGTGCTCCTGAAATCAAATGGTTTATCAAGAACTTCAAGGTTTCAGACTGTGTTTATCCTATCCCGGCAGACGAGATCAACGCCGGATACGGTGTGACACAGAATGCAAACTGGGCAGCTACATTCCCCTCGATCTAAATCGTTTATCCTCAATAAAAGCGGGACGGCTCCAAAGCCGCCCCGCTTTTTTATCTCTTTTTACATTCAAGATAGGAGGTCAGGATAATGACAGCAGCCATCTCATCCGCTCTACCCTTCTCAGCCCGTTGTTTCTTTCTGAATCCACCCGCTATCATCTCTCTGTGAGCGATTGTTGAGGTAAAACGCTCATCATACATTTCAACCCTCATATCAGGCATCTCTTTCCTGAGCCTGTTCAAGAAGGGTATGATATACCTCATGCTTTCGCTTGGATTCCCTTTTAAATCACGTGGCTCACCCACTATTATTAAATCTACCTGCTCCCGGCTGCAATATCCCTTTATAAATTCCATTAAATCACATGTCCGCTGTGTCGGAAGTCCGTTCGCGCTTATCTGCAGGATATCCGTAACAGCTACACCGCTACGCTTTCTGCCGTAATCAATTGCCATTATTCTTCCCATGATGCAAAATTACTCATTATTATCTCTTTCACTTCTATTTTATCTTGTTCATTCACATTTATTAACACAAAATCCATCTCCGGAGCATTTCACACCCGCTTTTCCATATCTTATTCCCATAATTTTTGTTATATATTAAATTTTTTGTAATTTTACTGCAAAAGTCAATTATGGATCAAACACTCATTATCAATAGTATTACCACTAATATCCGGAAGATACTTCCTTTCGGAGAAATATATTTATATGGATCTCGTGCCCGAGGAGATGCACATGAAGATTCTGATTTCGATATACTGGTGTTGCTACCTGACAATTTATCCGGACTGGCTTTTGTAGAGTGGAGAAAGAAAATAGCTGGAAGCCTTTATGAAATTGAAATGGAATCGGGAGCGGATATCTCTTTAGCTTGCTACAAAACTGCTGAATGGATGCAACGTCATTCTCTCTTTAAATATAATGTCGACAAAGACAAAAGAATGCTATGTCTTTAGCCCTACCCCCCATTGATAAAAGAGAAGAACTAATTCTCTATAGAATTTCATGCAGTAAAAACGCCCTGGATGAATCTGACTATTTAGCAGCTAATAAAATGTGGACAGGAGCAGTAAACAGACTCTACTATTCTTGTTATTATCTTGTAGTGGCTCTATTATTAAAGTATGGTTTAACAGCTAAAAGTCATGTTGGCGTGAAATCAATGCTGACTCTAAATTTTGTCAAAACAGATATAATTTCCATTGAGAGCGGGAAATTTTTTCAATTGATATTCTCTGTCAGACATTCATCTGATTATGATGATTACATTTCGTGTGACGAAGATACTTATAAAGATCTAAGATTGGGAGCAAATCAGTTCTTCAAGGAAATTAGGATTTTATTATCAAAGTAATTCCACTACAAACTATTAAGTCTGTACGACCTAATCAGCTTATTTTATCCAGTCCTAACAAAGCACACGTTAACTGCAGCGGTTTTTTATCCCATTCATTCACATTTATTAACACAAAATCCATCTCCGGAGCATTTCACACCCGCTTTTCTTTCTTTATACACCTTATTCTTCATATTCCACAGACTTTGCTTTATTTATCAATAATATCAGGCTAACTTTGCTGAAAAGACGGGACCTGGAGTCAAATTTGCTGCCAATTGTCCTGTGAATGATGAAAATAATGCTTTATAATGAATAAATACAGTTTACTATTATTGGCGGTTAGCGCACTTCTCCCCTCCCCTCTTTTTGCCGGAGTGGAGAATAAATTTACATCTGCCGACTCTATTTCTCCTGAAATGGTTACGGCTCTCCCTGTAATGCAAAAACCGGCTGCCTGGACTTTCAATGACTGTGTTGATTGGGCAACCCGGAATAATACAGATATCCGGCGCACTATGCTCAATATTCTCACAGCACGTCAGGACGTGCTCTCGGCAAAAGATGGATGGCTCCCGACAGTCGGATTTACCACCAATCAATCCTTCACCAATTATCCTCATCCAGAAAACGGGCATAACAACAATACCTACGGAAGTAATTATAACATCGGGGCTTCATGGACTGTCTGGGAGGGAAATGTCAGAAAATATCGTCAGGAGTCAGCCAAGGTAGTCGAACAACAGCAAGCACTTGCCGGAGATGACGTTATCAAGCAGCTGAAACTCGGAATCCTTGAGGCGTATCTGAATATCCTCTATGCTGATGAAGCTGTGAAAATTGCAAGTCAGACATTGGAGGTGAGCACATCACAGGCTGAACGAGCAAAAAAACTCATGGAAGGGGGACGTTCATCAAGAGTGGAATACGCCCAGATGGAGAGCCAAAGGGCTCAGGATGAATATGCCCTGACTCAAGCCCAAAGCAATTATGAGACATCAAAAATGGCTCTCAAGAAGATTCTTGAATTGGGCATTGACTACGATCTTAAGATTGCAGATATATCTTTTTCCGATTCAGATGTTGTCTGTCCCCTCCCTAATATGAATGAAGTCTATAATTTAGCCGCCGCATGGCTTCCTCAATTGAAAAGCAATACGCTAAACAAGCAAATATATGCTAACGATGTGAAGATTGCTCAGGCGGGCAACAAACCGACTATTGACCTGCAAGGAGGCATAGGCTCCGGCTATTCATCAGGCTACTCAAGTTTTGGGAAACAGTTGGGGCATAACCTGAATGAGAATATCGGAGTGAATGTCAATATCCCGATCTTTGACGCCAATTCCACCAAAAGAGCGGTCGCTAAGGCAAAACTTGCTGAAATGGAATATGACCTTACACAAAAAAATCTATTGGACGACTTGTCGCAGACGATTGAGAGTCTGTATGTGGATGCTAACAATGCATATTCAAAATACACTGCCGGAATTGCTCAACTTGAAGCCGTAAAACTAACTGATGATCTTGTGAACCGTCAATTTGAGCTCGGGCTGGTGAATCCTCTTGACCTTCTGACAGCCCACAACAATCTTCTGAATGCTCGCCTTCAGCTTCTTCAAAGCAAATATATGGCAATATTGGCTAATAAGACCATAAATTATTATGCCACTCAGGAAGTAGTTTTAAATTGATAATTGAAAGCGGAAAATTGAAATTTATTAAATAATGAAAAAATATTACTACCCCTTCGCCTTAATGCTCCTTCTTGGAGCCGTTTCTTGCTCGGATAAAGTATCCTACGAGCTTGAGACTGCTACCGTAGAATCCACTTCCCTTTCGGAAGTGGTTACTGCCACCGGCACAATGGAGTCTGTTACCTCTGTCGATGTCGGTACGCAGGTTACAGGTATCATTTCCAATCTCTATGTGGATTTTAATGATGAAGTAAAAAAAGGGCAACTCATTGCTGAAATCGATAAGACAGTGCTTCAAAGCGAATTGCAAAGTGCGGACGCGAGTCTTGCCTCCGCAAGGGCTACTTACGACTATAACAAGAAGAACTACGAACGTGATAAAGCCCTTCATGCTGAAAAACTCATTTCGGATTATGAATTTCAGACCTCTCAGAAGGATTATGAAGTGGCGCGTATGGCATACGAAAAGAGTCAGGCTGACCGCGTAAGAGCTGCAAAGAATCTAACTTACGCGGAAATAACATCCCCTATCGACGGAATCGTGGTTTCAAGAGAGGTGGAAGTTGGCCAGACGGTCGTTTCCAATATGAGTGTGGCAAGTCTGTATGTCATTGCCGATCTCGACCACATGCAGGTGGTAGGTTCGGTCGACGAAGCCGACATAGGTCAGGTCAAGGTAGGACAGAATGTTTCTTTTACTGTAGATGCATATCCGGACGACACTTTTTCCGGCACGGTGACACAGGTCAGAATCAGTCCGACCACCACCAATAATGTCGTTACATACGAGGTTATAGTTTCAACCACCAACCCCGACCATAAGCTTATTCCGGGGATGACTGCTAACCTCTCCATCTATACCCTTGAACTTAATGACGCTCTCGCCGTTCCCCTGAAGGCTCTCAAATTTCAGCCTATGGACGCAGATGAAGATTCTAACCTTCCAACTCCCCAGCCCCTGAAACAGGAGACTCAAAATTCAGTATGGGTGCTCCGGGATAATAAATTAGTTCAGACTGCCGTTACATTGGGAATGAAGAACAGTGTTTATCAACAAATTACTTCCGGAATTAAAAAAGGAGACAAAGTAGCACTCCAATATCAGGAAAAGAGTTCCGGAAAAGGTGGACCGAAAGCACAGGAGAATCCTTTCATGCCCAAGCCTCCCGGCAGCAATAAAAAAAATGACAAGAAATAAACATGGCTAAAGAGATTATTAAAATAGAAAATCTCAAACGCTACTTCAAAGTGGGCGATGAGACTGTCAAAGCTTTGCGCGGAGTCTCGTTTACCATTTATGAAGGGGAGTTTGTTACAATCATGGGAACCTCCGGCTCCGGGAAATCAACACTCCTCAACACTCTCGGATGTCTTGACACTCCGTCGTCAGGAGAATATTATCTTGACGGAATTGCCGTTCGCGGAATGGGGAAGAATGAGCGTGCCCGGATTAGAAACCGGAAAATCGGCTTTATTTTCCAAAATTATAACCTTCTGCCAAAGACCACGGCGATGGAGAATGTGGAGCTGCCATTGCTATATAATTCCCCTGTATCTGCCAAAGAGAGAGCGGAAAGAGCGGAAAAGTGTCTGCGTGAGGTCGGACTGGGCGAAAGGCTTTATCATAAAAGCAACCAAATGTCGGGTGGCCAGCAGCAACGTGTGGCAATCGCTCGCGCCCTTGTCAACAATCCGGTAATAATCCTTGCTGACGAGGCAACGGGAAATCTTGACACACGAACCTCCTTCTCTATCCTTACTCTCTTTCAACGTCTGTATCGCGAAGGAAAAACGATAATATTTGTTACACATAACCCCGAGATTGCTCTCTATTCGTCACGCAACATCACTCTGCGCGACGGCAGGATTGTAAGTGACACATATAACGATGATATAAAATCTGCCGAGGAAGTCTATAAAAGTCTTCCTTTGGATACAGAAATATAGGTAATTAGGTTATTAGGTTATTAGGTAATTAGGCTTTAGGCATTAGGTATTAGGCTTTAGGCATTAGGTATTAGGCTTTAGGCTTTAGGCATTAGGTATTAGGCTTTAGGCTTTAGGCTTTAGGTATTAGGCTCAAGGCTCAAGGCTCAAGACCCAAGGCTCAAGACCTAAGATAAGAGAATTAAAAAATAATCCCCATCTAATGCCTAAAGCCATGAGCCTAATGCCTTGGGCCTAATACCTAATACCTTGGGTCTAACGCCTAATGCCTTGGGCCTAATACCTAAACCCTAATTACCTAATTACCTAATACCTAAACCCTAATCGAAACCTAAAAATTAAAAAAAATGAATGTATCCAATCTATTTAAAATAGCAATCAAGGCATTAGGAAACAATAAAATGCGATGTTTCCTGACAATGCTCGGCGTCATTATCGGCGTTGGAGCTGTCATTGCCATGCTCGCAATAGGCCAAGGATCTAAAAACTCCATAAAAGCCCAGATTTCAGAAATGGGCAGCAATATGATTATGATTATGCCCGGCGCGGAGCGTCGAGGGGGGGTAAGACAGAGCAGCGATGATATGCAGACACTCAAACCCGCCGACTATGAGGCTATAGTGAATCAGGCTACGACAATTGCCAACATAACTCCAATGGTGTCATCTTCGGGCCAATGGGTTAACGGAAATAACAACTATCCATCATCCGCTCAAGGTGTCAACACTCAATATCTCGACATCAGGCAACGAAAGGTTGCCGAGGGAGAGATGTTTACGGAGGCAGATGTAAAAACTGCCGCTAAGGTATGTGTGCTTGGTAAAACTCTTGTCAAAAACCTTTTCCCAGACGGCACTGATCCTCTCGGGAAAGTGGTTCGCTTTGGCTCCATACCTCTTACAGTAATCGGAGTGCTTGATGAAAAGGGCTACAACACAATGGGTCAGGATCAGGATGATCTCGCCCTTGTGCCCTACACCACCGTAATGAAGCGTATGCTCGCTGTCGATTATATCCAGGGACTTCAAGCCTCTGCCGTAGATGAGAATAAGACTGCCGAAACAATTGATGAAATCACTGAAATATTGCGTTCTTCCCATAAGCTGCGTGCCGATCAGGATGATAATTTCACCATCCGCTCCATGCAGGAATTAGCGGAAATGATCTCCTCAACCTCATCTATGATGACCGTTCTTCTGGCAGCCGTTGCCGGAATCTCTCTGCTTGTGGGGGGAATCGGCATCATGAATATCATGATAGTAAGCGTTACTGAACGCACCCGGGAAATTGGTCTCAGGATGAGCATTGGAGCAACCGGAAGAGACATTATGACCCAGTTTCTGATCGAAGCAATTATCATATCAGTTACCGGCGGTATTCTCGGCATAATTATGGGTGCTCTCGCAACATGGATGATAAAAATATTTGCAAACTGGCCTGTACAGATTGATCCCTCATCCGTGGTTCTCTCTTTTGCCGTCTGCACTGTCATTGGAGTGATTTTCGGTTTCTATCCGGCTGCAAAAGCCTCTAATCTTGATCCAATCGAAGCGATACGCTATGAATAGAATCATGCTACGTAAATCTATAGCAGGGGGGGCGACAGTGATTCTGTCGGCTTTCCTGCTTTTTTATCTCCCCTCGATGCTGGCTCTCCTTGCCCGCGACAGTGAACCTCTCGACATGACAATCCTCAGTATTGTCATGGCAACATGCTATGCTTCAATATTCTGCCTGAACTACTTTCTTTTCGTTCCGGACCTTCTTTTTAAGAAAGATAGAAAAGCAGTCTTCTTCCTGACTAACTTTGTCATTATAATTTTTATATGCTCTCTGCTTCCTTTATGGTTTGAGAGTCATGGCGGACTTCCTCGCCCCAGGCATCTCCGGGATGCTCCACTCTCTGCAGCTCAATGGGTGATGGGCTATCTGCGCTTCATGATCAGAGATGGGATTATGATGGTGCTTTCCGTAGCACTCGCCTACGCTTTCCGACTTTCAAAAGCAAGAGAAATAATGATGCGCAGGGTGCTTGAACTGGAAGCTGAAAGAAGAAATATAGAACTGATGAGTCTGAAGGCGCAGTTAAATCCTCATTTTCTCTTTAACTCCCTGAACAACATTTATGCTCTCATTGCCATTGATGCCGACCGCGCACAAAAAGCTCTTCACGACTTAAGTTCCCTTCTCAGATTTATGATTTATGATGCAGAGGAGGGAACGGTGGCTCTGGAGAAGGAATTTCAATTCATTGAGGAATATGTCCGACTGATGAGCCTAAGGCTGAATCCATCGGTTGATCTTCGTTGCGAAACGCCGGATGGAAATACAGAAGGTTTATTCATTGCTCCTCTCCTGTTCCTCACCCTGATAGAAAATGCTTTCAAACACCTTGACCAGGGCAGTGCAAAACCTTTTCTGCATATCAATATCACTTTATCAGACAAAGAATTGATTTGCAACATCTCCAACTCAAAAAATGACAATTTGGTCTCTGATCTTGAAAAGGGTCGCTCAGGAGTAGGACTCAAAAATGTAGAGCGACAGTTAAACCTCCTCTATCCCTCGGCATTCTATCTTGATACGGAAATCTCTCCCTCATCATATACTGTCTCACTCTCTATAGAATTGAATGCTTTGATGAAGATTATACAATCGCGCCAGTTTGATACGTTAAGAAGCTATGGATAATAAATTGAATTGCATAATTATTGACGATGAACCCCTTGCGCGTGAATTGCTCAAGACTTATATATTTAAAACCCCCTCCCTCTCTCTATCCGGCTGTTACGAGTCGGCTGCGGATGCTATAAAATCTGTTGTGGAAGGGGAGGTGGATCTTATTTTTCTCGACATCAACATGCCGATGCTAAACGGGATAGATTTCGCGTCGCTCGTTCCTGCTTCCACACGTATCATATTCGTTACCGCTTACGACCGCTACGCTCTCGAAGGTGAGCCGCTAATCTCCCTGATGCCGCTCCATGAAATTGAAGAACTCCTTCCTCAAGATATTTTTATGCGAGTGCATCGTTCCTTTATTGTCAATATTCCGGAAGTCAGGATTATAGAGAGAAACCGTATCATCTTCGATAACATCTATATTCCCATTTCTGAAAGTAAGCGGGAAGAATTTTTCTCCCGACTCGGCAAATAAAAAACGACTTCCGACAAATCATCAAGTCGGAAGTCATTTTTATCTATTAGAGTTAACTAATTTATCGGTCAATCGGTTCTTTTTTATTTGAAGAAACGGTTATAAAGACCCTGGAAGCCCTGTCCGTGTCGTGCCTCATCCTTAGCCATCTCATGAACGGTGTCATGGATTGCGTCAAGATTCTGGGCCTTTGCATTCTTGGCGATACGCATCTTATCTTCATTCGCACCTGCCTCCGCTGCCATACGCTTCTCAAGATTAGTCTTGGTGTCCCATACCATCTCGCCGAGAAGCTCAGCAAACTTAGCTGCGTGCTCAGCCTCTTCCCATGCATAACGCTTGAAGGCATCAGCTACCTCAGGATAACCCTCGCGATCAGCCTGACGGCTCATTGCAAGATACATGCCAACCTCTGTACATTCACCAAGGAAGTGATTGTTAAGGTCTTTCTTCATTTCGTCGTCAACATCTTTTGCTACGCCGAGTTCATGTTCTGTAACAAACTTCAGAAGGGCTGTCTGATCAAGCTCTTTGAATTTTGATTTCGGTGCACCACACTGAGGGCACTTTTCGGGAGCCTCTTCGCCTTCAGCCACATATCCGCAGATTGTGCAGATCCATTCTTTTGCCATAATTATTTTTCAGTTATTTTTGAGTTATATTTTAATTTTATGTTTTTCCCGCTGTTCCGCTGTTGACATTTGTCTACAGATGCCGGCGGGGCTATCATTATTACAAATTATATGGCGATTTGTTCATTCTAAATTGCTTTTTTTTTAATTTCGCATAAAAATTCCATTTATGAAATCACGCTCCATTTCAGACAGACTGACCAAGACTATAAAAAATCAGCTCCGAGAGACCCATTTTGTCCGTCTTATAGTGGCTGTAAGCGGAGGAGCCGACAGCACCGCTCTCCTTTCCTTACTTAAGAATGCAGGTGTAGAGACTGTGGCTGCACATTGCAATTTTCACCTGCGAGGGGAGGAAAGCAATCGCGATCAAAGCCACATCGAAGAGATCTGCCGTCGGCTTAATGTGCCTCTCGAAATCATTCATTTCGATGTCAAGGAATATATAAGGCTTCATCCGGGAATCTCCACAGAAATGGCTTGCAGGGAGTTGAGATATGATTGGTTTGGATCAATCATTCAGAAATACGATGCCGATCGCGTTGCGGTAGCGCACAATGCAGACGACAATATTGAAACTCTTTTCTTAAATCTTTTGCGTGGAAGCGGCACATCCGGATTGCGCGGAATGCTGCCGGACAATGGGAATGTCTGGCGTCCGTTGTTGAATATCAGCCGCACTGAAATTGAAAAGTATCTTCAGGAAGTAGATTTAGACTATATCACTGACTCAACTAATCTTGAAAACGACTATCGCAGAAATTTCCTTAGAAATGAGGTTATTCCTCTCCTGAAATCTCGTTGGGAGGGTTTCGACAAGGCGCTTTCCAAAAGCATTGCATTCCTCCGAGCTGAAAATTCTGTTGTAGAGCAAGCCATTGACAAACTCCTCCCTCCGGATGGCTCTCCTCTTGCCTCTGAAACCGTACTTGACTTTCCCAATCCCGCTCTTCTCGTAAGACGCTTTATCTCTCCCCTGCTCCCCTTCTCCACCACACCGGATGAAGTTGTGGCGGCAATGAAAGCCGACAAACCTGACGTTAGAAGGTGGCAACTGAAAAAAGGTAAAATAGAACTACGTAACAGAAAACTTTTTTTGAAAAAAGATGTTTAATTATTGCATAAATTAAAATTTATTTCTAATTTTGCAGCGTCTTGGGGACGTATGATACGCCTCTAATGACATTTTTACCTTCCGCACTTCCAATCCGGCGGATTTTAAGGTGAACAATATCAGCCTCTCTTTTTACGAATTTATAATTCCCCGTCTTTTTCCACAATTTTTCTCTTAATAAATTGCGTTCCCCGGCGCACTTATCTCATAATGTCTGCGCCCATGAAATGCTATCTTTTTAAGGGAGCAATTACCGACGGTCTTATTTAAAAGCATTTTATATGTTGCATTACAGTGACTTAGAATCCATGGAGAAAGAAGAACTCCTCAAAACTGCTGAATCCATGGGGCTTCAAATTTCCAATTCAGCCGACAACCAAGATCTTATTAACGCAATTCTTGACCGACAGGCAGAGGATTCGGCTAAAGATATTGTATCTAAATCTTCTGAAAAAAAGAAATCTGCAAAATCTAAAGAATCAAAATCTAAAAAATCTAAAAAGAACGCTGATTCAGTTCAGGCGGAGGCAGCAGTTCAAGCATCTGATTCTCAATCTCCGGCATCCTCTGAAGAGTCTACTGTAAGCCCGGAGGAGAGTCCTGCGCCAAAAAAACGTGGCAGAAAACCGAAAGCTGTCCCGGCTGAAGAGCCTGAAAAGGAGGCTGCTCCTGAACCTGCTTCTAAAAAGCGCACAACTAAGAAAACCTCTGCCAAGGCTATAAAGGAGGCAAAACCTGCCGAAAACGCTCTTGCTCAAAATGAAACACTGCCCGGAATGAACCCGGCGGTGTCTATCGAAAATCAGGACAATCAGCAAAATCCAACTGACGCTACAGAGAAATCTGAGACAGAAGAAGTGCCTCAAAACGAAAATGCCGGCACCCCTGTTGAGCCGAAGGAAAGTCCTGCCGAAGAACCGGAACGACAGAACGAGCCTACCGAGCATCCAAAGCTGAAAGTCTTCACTCCGAGAAATTCAAAAAATGCTGCCGAGGCAGCTTCTTCTCTCTCTTCCTTCTCCTCTTTCTTTACCCCTTCCAAAGGCAAGACCTTTACTCCAAGAGGCCAGAAACAGGAGCAACCAAAACCCGAACGTATTCCTGAAGAAGAGGCCCTTCCGGTGCCTCAGGCCGAACCCATTCAGATGAGGGAGCCTGGAGCTACATCTCAACAGCCTCTTACAAAACAACAGAAAAATCTTCTCAGAAAGCAGCAGCGCATGTTGCGTCAGGGGATGAAAGTGCCTGTTCCACAGATTATAGAGGAGGAACCATACGATCTTGCAGGGGTGCTGGAGGCATTTGGAGTCCTGGAAGTCATGCCGGAGGGTTACGGCTTCCTTCGTTCAGGTGATTACAACTATCTCGCAAGTCCTGATGATATTTATGTCACTCAGAATCAGATTAAGGAATATGGCCTTAAAACAGGTGATGTGGTTGAAGCTTCTATCCGCCCCCCGAAAGAGGGTGATAAATATTATCCTCTTTTGAAAGTGCTTTCTGTTAATGGCCTTACACCGGAACGAGTGCGCGACAGAATACCTTTTGAACATCTCACTCCTCTCTTTCCGGAGGAAAAATTTGTCCTTACAAAGGGAGCCTCAAACAATATCTCCACTCGTGTCGTGGATCTTTTCGCACCAATCGGAAAGGGCCAGCGTGCCTTGATTGTCGCTCCTCCCAAAACAGGTAAAACCATCCTTCTAAAGGATATTGCAAATGCAATAGCGGAAAACCATCCTGAGACTCATATCATCATGCTCCTTATCGACGAACGTCCGGAGGAGGTTACAGATATGGCTCGTAACGTCAACGCTGAAGTAATTGCCTCCACATTCGACGAGCCTGCGGAAAGACATGTTAAGATAGCCAATATCGTTCTGGAAAAGGCAAAACGTCTTGTAGAATGCGGACATGATGTAGTGATTATGCTCGATTCCATAACTCGTCTTGCGCGTGCGTTCAATACAGTTTCTCCGGCATCAGGCAAAATCCTGTCCGGTGGTGTCGATGCCAATGCCCTGCAACGCCCGAAGCGCTTCTTCGGCGCCGCTCGCAACATTGAACGCGGCGGCTCCCTGACAATCATTGCAACTGCCCTCACCGAGACTTCCTCTAAAATGGATGAGGTGATCTTCGAAGAATTTAAAGGCACCGGCAATATGGAGCTTCAGCTGGATAGAAAACTTTCCAACAAGCGTATCTTCCCGGCTGTGGATATCATCGCCTCCTCGACCCGAAGAGACGACCTTCTCCTTCCTCAGGAACATCTCAATCGCATGTGGATTCTCCGCAACTATCTTGCAGACATGAATTCCATTGAAGCTATGGAATTTATCAAGAAGAGAATGGAAATCACACGCAACAATGAGGAACTCCTCGTAACAATGGATAAATAATAATTTCAATGGCTGACAAAACAAACGCCGCACGTATTCTCGACAGGCTCCATATCCCTTATGAGCTTGTCGAATATACGGTTGATGCTGATAATCTTGCTGCTGACCATGTTGCCGAAGAGCTTGGAGAGCCAATTGAGCAAGTGTTCAAAACTCTTGTTTTGCATGGCGACAAAAATGGTTATCTTGTTTGCGTCGTTGCAGGAAATCGAGAGGTTGATCTCAAAAAGGCAGCTAAAGTTTCCGGAAATAAGAAAGTGGAGATGATTCCCATGAAAGAATTGCTCCCTCTCACAGGTTATATCCGGGGAGGATGCACTTCCATCGGAATGAAAAAACATTTCCCGACCTTCTTAAGCGAAGAGGCTCTTGATTTTCCTTTTATTTATGTCAGTGCCGGCAAACGGGGCTTGCAAATAAAGCTCTCTCCCAAAGATCTTTTGCGTGCCGCAGATGCGACGGTAGCCGACATAGCCTCCATCCCTTCTTAACTTCTTAATCATTCTAAATCTCCTCTTTTTTCGGCATGAATACTTTCGGAAAAAATCTCACTTTGACAACCTTCGGCGAAAGCCATGGCCCTGCTATGGGAGGCATAATTGATGGCTTTCCTGCCGGTTATAAAATAGATTTCGACAAGCTTTACAAGGAAGTTGCCAAACGGCGACCGGGTCAGTCCGTTCTCGTTACGGCGCGCAATGAGACTGACAAGCCGGAATTTCTATCCGGAATATCTCCGGAAGGAATAACCCTCGGCACCCCGATCGGATTCATTGTAAGAAACTCCGACCATCATTCGGCTGACTATGACGAGATGGCTAAGGCTTTTCGCCCCAATCATGCCGACTATACATATATTGCCCGCTACGGGATTCGCGACCATCGTGGAGGTGGAAGACAAAGCGCTCGCGAAACGGTCAATTGGGTAGTTGCAGGGGCGCTCGCGCTCCAATGGCTCGAACAGAAAGGCATATCCATTGAATCAGTCCTTTCTCAGGTGGGTCCAATCACTGCCGGCGACATTTTTGATGGATTAATGACCGAACCACAACGCCCTTTCCGTCTTGAGGTAAATCCTGATTTGCGCCTTGCAATGGAAGAATTTGTAAAAGAGACCAAAAGCAAAGGGGACAGCATCGGCGGAAGAGTGAGCTGCATGATTTCAGGTCTCCCGGCAGGAATAGGCTCGCCCGTTGCAGAAAAACTTCACAGTCGGCTTGCTGCTGCGATGATGAGCATTAATGCTGCAAAAGGTTTTGAATACGGACTCGGCTTTCGCGCTTCATACGCTACGGGGTCTGAAACTGCCGACACATTTATTCCAAGTGAAAATCCGGGAGAACCTTTGACCACTTCCACAAACTACAGTGGTGGAATCCAGGGTGGAATTTCCAACGGAATGCCGGTGTTCTTCTCAGTGGCATTCAAACCTACCCCCACCCTTATGAAACCATTGAAAACTGTAGATACATCCGGGAAGGAGATGATTCTTAATCCGGCAGGGCGACATGATCCTTGTGTCGCAGTCCGTGCGGTCCATGTAGTAAAAGCCATGGCAGCACTTGTAGTGGCAGACTTTCTGGTCTGATTGTCTTTATTATGATTTCTTACAGTGAGTATCTGAATAATATTTTTCCCGGCGTCAAAGTGCAGAAAATTTCTGTCAATGCCGGGTTTTCTTGTCCTAACAGAGATGGAAGCAAAGGATTCGGAGGGTGTCTTTATTGCCGCAACGATTCCTTCTCCCCCTCTTATTGCATCCCTGCCCAATCTGTCGCTGCTCAAATCAAGGAGGGTAAGAGATTTTTCTCCCGAAAATATCCGGAGATGAAGTTTCTGGCTTATTTCCAATCATACACAAATACATATTCTTCATCGCCGGAGGCTCTTGAAAAACTTTATAATGAGGCTTTGGCGGTGGATGATGTAGTTGGATTGGTTGTAGGCACACGTCCTGATACCATTCCTGACTCCATACTTCAAATTTTACAGGAAATCAATACCTTAAAACCTGTATTTCTTGAGATTGGAGCCGAAACATCCTCGAATGAGACCCTCAAAGTCATCAACCGCAATCACACCTGGGAGGATGTCTGCTCAGCTGTGGAGAGAGCCGCAGGAAGAGGATTGAGATGCGGTCTGCACCTTATAGCCGGACTTCCGGGAGAAGACACTGATCAAATCCTCAATAATGTAAGAAAAGCCTGTTCTCTCCCTATTGACACTCTGAAAATTCATCAGCTCCAGATTCTCGAAGACACTCCTCTATGCAGGCTGTGGAGGGAAGGCAAGATTAAGGTCTCCCCTTTTTCTCTTGATGATTATTTATCTCTTTGCGCGGAGATTGTTGACATAGTGCCTCAACAGATAGTCATTGAGCGATTTCTTGCGCAGGCTCCCCCTCAAATGGTGGTAGCTCCCAAATGGGGATTAAAAAATTATCAGTTTACTAATCTTCTGAATGGAATAATCAGTAGAAAAAAACGTTCTAAATAAAGGGGGTATTTTTCCCTTTATCATTTAATTTAGTTAACCAGAAAAATATGAATAAAATTCTCTCAGGTGCCCTCGGGCTCATTATCCTTTCTCCGTTGTCGGCGTCAGCTGACATTACAGTGAAACTGCCTTCCGATGCAGCCCTTGATTCCCTCAACTACAACTATACGACAATCCTGAACCTGTCAAAACCTCGCGGAGAACGTGGCACAGTTTCTGCTTCTGTCCCCGTCAAAGACAATATAGCTGTAGTTCCTACTGTTCAAGCTGACGGCGGCGTTCAGTATTTTTTCAATCTGGGAAATAGAAATGTCTTCACCGTATATGCCAATGGCGAAGATGCTATCACTACCGAAGTAACATCCTTAAATCCCGCTAAGACAAGAACAACAGGTTCGGAAGTCTATGTCGGCATTAATGAGGTTGAAGATATGGTCAATCCTATTCTTCAGAAATTCTACGATCTCCGTAAGCAGGAAAATCCCGACAGGGACGCTATGCAGGCTCTTATCGATGACTATAACAACACAATAAAAGACTATATTAAGGAGAATCCTACTCAGCCCTCTTCCGTCTATGCACTCATGCAGCTCGATGGCGAGGATTTTGTTGAGCTTTATCCCCTCCTCTCCGAAAGAGCCAAGACTTCCATTCTATTCCCCGTCGTAGAAAATCAGAAAGTCCGGATAGAAAAAAGTCTCGAAAAGGAGCGCAGACAGAAAGAGATGGCGAAAGGAGACGTAACAGCTCCGGACTTCACTCTTCTCGACCTTGATGGAAAAGAGGTTTCCTTATCTCAGTTCAAAGGCAAATGGGTGATTCTTGACTTTTGGGGCAGTTGGTGCATCTGGTGCATCAAAGGTTTCCCCGAGCTTAAAGAAGCCTACCAGAAATATAAGGATGTGCTCGAAATTGTTGGAGTAGACTGCAACGAGACAGAGGAAGCATGGCGTGCGGGAGTCAAGAAATATGAGCTTCCCTGGGTTAATGTCTACAACCCCAAGACCACAAACCTCCTTGATGAATACGGTGTGCAGGGTTTCCCAACAAAAGCCATTATCGATCCGGAGGGAAAAATCCGGAATATCACCACAGGTCATAATCCGGGATTTTTCACTATCCTTTCCGAATTAATAGGAAAATAATCCCACCTGAATATTATTGCTGTCCGATAAAAATTTTTGAACGGATAAAAAATTAGGGGCGATTCCATTTGCAGGAGTCGTCCCTTTTCGGTTACTTTGGTTTCGCCAAAAATCATTAAGAACCGATGTGACAAAATTGAATTATCAATGCCACATTTTTAAATTATTGGTTCTCAGATGTCTTAATATCTTTTGACGCTTCCCTGTACTGAGTGGGCGACATATCATATCGCTCTTTGAATGCCCTTTGAAGTGTACGCATCGTGCCGAAACCCAGTCTGACGGCAAGTTCTCCGATCCCTTCCCCCGAATCGGAACCCAGCACCCGACGTGCCTCTTCCAGACGGAAAGAGTTTATATAGGTTCTGACGGAAACCCCTTTCTCATTCCTTATGAGACTACCTAAGGAATCCGTAGTGATGCCACAAAATTCGGCAAGTTCTTTTCGGCTCAGTGACGCATCTGTATAGGGCTTCTCCAAATACATATACCTGTCAAGCCGATCTATAACCGAAACCTCTTCCTCATCATCCTGCGTTTCATTACCATATACAGTTTCAGCCGCCCGGTCAAGCTCATTCAATCTTTCCACAAGCAAGCGGTTGCGTTTCTTTATTCTCGCTCCGTGTAGCACAGACAGTATGAGAAGAAGAATAAGGAACATTATCACTGAGCCGAACGCGAACATACGGAAATGTTCTGCTCTTTTTTGTTCACGATCAATTTCAGTGCGATAAAGCACGGTCAAATCGTGAAGTCGCCTATCAGTGATCCTATTGGATAAGGAATCATGAAAACTGACATATTCAGAATATACTCTGGCGCTCTCCTGATGTCTTCCTGCCATATTCAATATTTGAGCTTTCAGGAGAAGATCCTTGAGATAAAACCAGGGAAAACGACTGTGAGTGGCAAGAAGAGTGTCGACATCAGCAATGGCCCCTTGCCAGTCTGAATCGGCAGCCCTCACCTTGCATCTTACCCCATAGAGATGCTCGTAAGCTCTCGAAGGAAGCGCAGGCAATATTTTCCTGCTCGCGCTGTCAAGAAATATTCTCGCCTGCCGAATATTCCCATTTGAAAAAGATTCCTCCGCTTTAAATGCCAATGCGCTTACTGGATAATGGTTTGTAGTATCAGTCCAATGGTTTATCCTGCTGTTTTCCTCAACCATTCGGGCATAATTCAAGCCGGCTTCATTCATTTTCACCGTGTCTCCCAATTCGCGTGCAATAATCCATAGCCATTCCTCTATGCTTGTGGCTGTGCCGAAATCAGAGCCCGAACGATAGGGATGAGTTATATACCTTCCTGCCGCCTCAAGTTCTTTCATTGCACGTTCAGCTTGCGCCAGTTTATAGAACATCTGTGCCCTTACTCTTTTTGCCATTGCCATGGAAAGGGAATCGCGGTCTTCAATTGCTTCCGCCTCCATCCTCACAGCCATTGAATCTGCCTCCGCGAATCTTCCGTCAGAAAACAGACGGTCAATCAATACATTGATTGCGGCAAAGTAATATGGATTGCGTGCCGATTTCCTCATGCTGTCAATCACCTCCGATATTTCCGGCACGATATCCTCACCGGGATGATTGTTATAAAGAGATTGCACATAAAGCACCTGACTGAGAGATTCCTCCTTGTCTGCGTTTGCAGCATCATCCCTTTCCTTACATGAAAAGAATAATGTTGACGCCAGAATAACTACTGCCGTCAAGATTATATGAAACATGCGCGGGGAGCTGTCCTTTATTTTCTGCATCATCTTATTTTCCCTTAAATAATTTATAACGGAATTTTTCACAAAGGTAATGCTTATTTTTTAGTATGAGGAAGCCCGCATAGAAATTATAATTTTTTCCCTTTTGAATAAATAGTTGTGAAGCTTATAAAAAGAAAATTTTGCTGGGCAGTGGCAGCACAAATCTTTAATCTCAGCACTCAGGAGGTAGAGGC
>CAMWSM010000032.1 GCA_947176915.1 uncultured Porphyromonadaceae bacterium
GTACGCGTCTGGGGGGCGTGTGGTCGCAAGTTCGAATCTTGTCACCCCGACTGAGCAAAGGTGAAGTCTTTTGGCTTCACCTTTTTTTATTTCCCCTATCCCTCTCCCCCTTCTCTCCTCCTTCCCTCTCCTCATTCCCTCTCCTCCTTCCCTCTCCTCATTCCCTCTCCCCCTTCTCTCTCCTACATATTCGCGCTCCGCGCGAACCACAGAACAGCGGAGCTATTCCTCTCGTCCCGTGGTTCGCGCGGAGCGCGAATATGAGAGCAAAGTCAAAACTGCCTGAATTGGGAAAAATAATCTTATTGATTGTTTGATTGCTCTATTATTTTCCTTATTTTTGCAGTATAGAAAAAACTTTCTGCCATGTTCTCAGATCCCTCCAAATTTTCCCTAATAAAACACCACCGCTGCCGGAGAGCGCATTTTCACGACTATAGGAGCATCTGCTCTTATCTCATAACAATAGTAAAGAATCCTGTTATACCGGATTTCTCGCAAGTGGTGGTTTGCAATGAAAAAATTGAGACTAAGCTTAGCCACTCCGGAGAATCCATCCGCAAGGCTTTTCAAAATTGGGAAAAAGAATTTCCCCATATCCATATTCATTCTTTCGTCATTATGCCTGATCATGTCCATCTCCTGATTAGGGTTTGGAAATATCTTGACAAACCGTTAGGGAATTATATCGGCACACTTAAAGGGAGATGCACCGTTGCGTATAGCGGTTCGCCATTCATATCCTCAAAGGGAGAGACAACTCAATACCCTCTTTTCAAGGAGAATTTTAATGACAGAATCTTAATGCGTGCCAATCAGTTAAACACGTGGAAAAGATATATCCTGGATAATCCCCGCAGGTTGTGGATTATGCGCAATCACACAAATTTCTTCCGCAGATTTTCCCTATATTTGCCTGATGCTTCCCCTTTACCCTTTTACGGGAATCCGGGAATCCTTATATATCCGGAGGCAATAGTGGTTAAGCATGACAGCAAAGCATCGGAGAATTATCGTGTACTACACAAAAAGGAATGCTTGCGGATTGCCGCTAACGGAGGGGTGCTGATTTCTCCATTCATCCATCCCGAAGAGAAAAGAATTGGCGCGGAGGCATACGAATTAGGAGGAAGGTTCCTTAAGATTATCCCCCATCCCTTCGGGGAAAAGGAGAAACCGACCGGAAAGGCTTTCGATTGGTGCGCTCAGGGGATAATGGCTTATGTTGCCAAAGATTGGGAGATTCCGTACGGAAAGGTCAGCCTGAGCCGTAACGACTGCGAACGCATGAATGCTCTTGCATGCATCATTAAACGAACGGCAATAGAGAGGCGTGTTCTTGTTTAAACTCCGGGAAGAGGGAATTATGCTCTCATATTCGCGCTCCGCGCGAACCACAGAACAGCGGAGCTATTCCTCTCGTCCCGTGGTTCGCGCGGAGCGCGAATATAAGGACAGAAGACAAAAAGAGAGAAAAGGAAAAGGGAAAAGACGGGAGGAAATGGACAAGGGTGGGAGGATAGGAGAAAAAGGGATTAAAAAATGTAAATTATATCCTATTAACTATCAAAAGATTATAAATAAAATTAAAATTTTTTGTAATTTTTTTGGCAAAAGACTTGCACAGAATAAAAAAACGTTGTAATTTTGCATCGCAATCGGGAAACAAACGGTAACCACCGAGAAACAAACGATAGCTCAAAACAATCCTGGTGTGGTAGTTCAGTCGGTTAGAATACATGCCTGTCACGCATGGGGTCGCGGGTTCAAGTCCCGTCCGCACCGCCGAGGAGAGAGGAAGAGCAGCAGTGTAAACTTAGGTTTCCTGCTGCTCTTTTTTCATTCTATATCCCTCCCCACTATAACCCTCCAACTCCCTCTAACCTTCTAACTCTCCCCCACCTAACCCACTCCCTCCTCGCTATAATTTTCATTCCTCACAACAACAAAACTATGATTGCAATCATCAACGGACCAAATCTGAATCTCCTGGGCAAACGCCAGCCGGAAATTTATGGAAATACCACCTTCGAGGATTGTCTCGAAGCCCTGAAAATGACTTTTCTGGAATTGGAAATTGAATACTTCCAAAGTAATTCAGAAGGAGAAATTATAGACCACATTCATCATTTGGGATATAATTCTCCTGAATGTGAAGGAATTGTAATCAATCCGGGAGCCTACGCACATTACTCATACGCCATCGCCGACGCCATCGCCTCCATTCAGCTGCCGGTAGTAGAGGTGCATATCTCAAATATTCATGCCCGCGATGAGTTCAGGCATAAATCTGTTACTGCCCCTACGTGCAAAGGGGTGATATGCGGTTTGGGATTGAAAGGATATGAGCTTGCCATCCGCTACCTGCTCGGATAAACAAAAATCATTTTGCCTTGGAGCCTGCATTAGAAAAATATATAGAGGCACACATCTCACCGGAGCCGGACTGTCTGCACAGGATTGACCGGCTCACTAATTTACGCCTGGTGAACGGGAGAATGTGTTCCGGACATCTTCAGGGGAGACTGCTCAAGATGCTGACAGCTATGGCAAAACCTCGGAGAGTCCTGGAATTAGGCACATTCTCCGGCTATTCAGCCCTTTGCATTGCCGAAGCCCTCGAAGGGGATGCTACGGTTGACACTGTGGAGGTGTTTGACGAACTTGAAGACTTTATCCGCAAAAACCTTGCCTCTTCGCCATTTGGCGAAAGGGTATGCCTCCATATAGGGGATGCTTTGGAAGTGATGAAAAAATGGGAGAACGACACTTTCGATCTCATCTTCATAGATGCCGACAAAAGGATATATCCGGAATATTTCCTACGTTGCAGGGACCTGCTTAAATCGGGAGGATTCATAATTGCTGACAATACCCTTTGGGACGGCCACGTAACGGAAAGCAACCCCTCCTCAGCCCAGACCAAAGGGATCCAGGCATTTAATGACATGGCTGCCGCCGATCCTGAGTTTGACACCGTAATCATCCCCCTGCGCGACGGACTCACTATTCTTAGAAAAAAATAAACCAACCTCTCCCCTCCTCCGTTATTATAAATGAGAGCCTCCACATGAAGACTCTCGCCAAGGCGAAGAATAATCTCCGCCAAACCCAAAATTTTCAATTATCAATATATAGAAATGGAAGGAAAACGTCAAGCCAAAATATCAAGACTCATTCAGAAAGAATTGAGTGAGATTTTCCGTCGTCAGACATCTGCAATGGGAGGAGTCCTTGTGTCGGTATCAGCCGTCAGGGTAACTCCCGATCTAAGCATAGCGAAAGCCTATCTGAGCATCTTCCCCTCCGACAAAAGTCAGGAGATTTTGGAAAACATTAAGAAGCAGACAAAGACCGTACGCTATGAATTAGCCCATATCGTAAAGCAGCAATTGCGCAAATGTCCCGACCTACAGTTCTATCTTGACGATTCTCTGGATTATGTGGAGAATATCGACCGTCTGTTAGGACCATCAAAAGAACATTCCGAAGAGAAGAAAGAACTTGAATGAATCTTCCTTCACGAATAGCATACCGCTACTTGCGGGCTCCTAAGGCGCATAGCGCCGTGAATGCGATTTCAATTATCTCCGTGGTGGGAGTGGCTGTCGCCACTGCCGCCATTGTTTGTGTCCTGTCGGTTTTCAACGGCTTTCACTCACTCCTTGCCGACCGTCTTGACACCCTCTCCCCCGACATCCTCATTACGCCTGGCGAGGGTAAAGTCTTCAGCAATGCCGACTCAATAGCCGATATAGTAAGGAGTGAGAATGGAGTGGAGACAGTCATGCCCTCCATAGTAGACAACGCCCTTGTGATTTACAATTCGCGCGAGATGCCGGTTACTTTACGCGGAGTCTCGCTCGACCAATACAGCCGCATCACCTCCCTCGATTCGCTGCTCATTGACAAGGACAGCAGCCTCGCTAAGAGTCAGAACGACGATGAAGGCGACACGAGAGGAATAATCTCCATCGGCACTGCCTCTCAACTCTCCATCGGCGAAACGGGAGAACAACTCCTCATCTTCGCTCCTCGCCGCGAAGGGAGAGTCAATCTTGCCAATCCGATGGCATCCTTCATCACCGACTCAATCAGCGTGGCAGGCATTTTCCAGGCTTATCAAAGCGACTACGACGAAAAGACAGTGATCTGCGACATAGGAGTGGCAAGAGATCTTTTCCAATACGACAACGAGGCGACCTCCCTTGAGGTGAAACTAAAGAGCGGAAGCGACACGCAGCAAATAGCCCGGGCTCTGAACGCCAAACTTGGAAATAATGCAGTGGTGAAAGACCGTCTGCAGCAGCAAGAGATGAATTTCCGCATGATTTCCATTGAAAAGTGGGTCACTTTCCTCCTGCTTATCTTCATCCTCATCATCGCCTCCTTCAACATAATCTCCACTCTCTGCATGATTGTGCTTGAAAAACAGCCCAGCCTCTCCACCCTTTCAGCTCTGGGAATGAAGAGAGGGTCGATAGCGGCAGTGTTCCGATGGGAGTCGGTCTACGTCTCTCTCATCGGAGGAATTGCAGGAATCCTACTGGGCCTGGGGCTATGCCTCCTTCAGCAGCATTTCGGACTCATCCGGCTTGCAGGCGATCCGGAGAGAATGATCGTTTCGGCATATCCGGTGATGGTAAAGGCAACCGATGTTTTGCTTGTCCTTATTCCTGTCGCAGCAACCGGGCTCGTTACAGCGGCAATTGCGGGTGGTTTTGCAAGAACACGCATCGCATAAATGCCTTTTTTCTGTCATTTTGTCAAAAAATAGTCCTATTTTTTGTAGATTTCAGATTTATTTGATAAATTTGCACACAAACTTCAATCTTTAACCATGGATCGTATCGACAACTTAGACAAAAAGATTCTTAACATCATAATGAAAAATGCCCGTATTGCTTCAAAAGATGTGGCATTGGAATGTGGTGTCTCACGTGCGGCTATTCACCAGCGCATACAGCGCCTTATTGAAATGAAAGTCATCACAGGTTCGGGCTATAATGTCAATCCGAAGACTCTCGGATACAATACCTGCACGTATGTCGGAGTCTCACTGGAGAAAGGATCCATGTACAGAGATGTTGTGCGTGAACTGGAAAATATCCCTGAAGTTGTGGAATGTCATTTCACTACAGGTCCGTATTCCATGCTGATTAAGGTTTACGCTCAGGATAACCAACATCTTATGGAACTCCTCAACGATAAGATTCAGCATATCCACGGAGTAACGGAGACAGAAACCCTCATCTCCCTCGAACAAAGCATGAATCGACAGATCAATATCCCGGTAGAGGAGGAATGAAGCAAATGAAGAAAACATATATCTACAGCATACTGGCTGCTCTGCTTCTTGCAGTAGTAGCCTTGTTATTTTTTTTCCCTGATGATATTGAGGGAAATGTGCTCCGTCAGCATGACACCATGCAGGGCATTGCCAACGGACAGGAGGGGAAGGCTTTTCATGAAGCTACAGGTGAGACCACACGATGGACAGACGCCCTGTTCGGAGGCATGCCGAATTTTCAGATCGCGCCCTCTTACCCTGCCAATGACGCGCTGACTTTTGTCGGACGCGCTTTCTCTCTCTGGCTCCCCTCGCCAGCCAATCTCCTGTTCGCCATGATGGTAGGCTTCTTCATCATGGGGCTCTGTTTCGGCCTAAAATGGTATAATGCCCTTTTCGCTGCCGTAGGGTGGGGATTCTCCTCCTACTTCATAATAATAATCGGCGCCGGGCATATCTGGAAATTCGCTACATTGGCATATATTCCGCCCACCATCGGCGGCATAATGCTCTGCTATCGCGGCAAGTATATTCCCGGCATCGCTTTGGCTGCCCTTTTCGGCGCTCTCCAGCTTCAGAGCAACCATCCGCAGATGTCATATTATTTCCTTTTCGTCATTCTGGCTTTCGTAATCGCATGGCTATGGAATGCTGTAAAGAATAAAAGACTCAAACGCTGGGTGATCGCCACAATATGCTGCATCATCGCCGGAGGCCTGGCAGTCGGGGCTAACTCCGCTTCCCTCTACAATTCCTACGAATATGCCAAAGAGACTGTCAGAGGAAAGGCAACCGAAATAACCGAGCCCGGACAGTCATCAGCCGGCATGGACAGAGACGCCATAACTGCCTGGAGCTACGGACTTGACGAGACTTTCTCACTCCTTATTCCCAATGTCAAGGGCGGGGCAACCATTGTCCCGGTGGGAGGTCAGATCCAGATGCTTGGCGTCGACAAGACCGAGAAAGCGGATAAGATAGCCCTCTCCCCTCAGGAGCGTCAGCTGTTAGGGCAGTTCCCTCAATACTTCGGCGACCAGCCTATGACCAACGGACCTGTCTACGTAGGAGCCTTCATACTTCTTCTCGCAATATTGGCTCTCTTCGTAGTGGATGGAGCCGTGAAGTGGGCATTATTCGGAGTGTCCGTGCTTGCCATACTCCTTTCCTGGGGACATAACTTCGCCCCCTTCACCAATTTCTTCATCGACTCTTTCCCGGGTTACAATAAATTTCGGGCAGTCGCGTCAATCCTTGTGATCGTGGAATTTACCATCCCCCTGCTTGCTGCAATGTGTCTGCGCAAGATGGTGGAGAACCCCGACTTCCTTGCCAAATATAAGTGGACGATATTCACCGTCTTCGGACTTGGAATAGCAGTATGTTTTGTGGGATGGGTAGCCCCCTCCACTTTCGGACAGCCTTTCTCCGCTTCGGAGATTTCCCAGCTCTCAGAGATAGGAGTGCTCAACGATCCCCAATATGCAAATATCCTCAACGCCGTTAGAGAAACACGCCTGAGTCTTGTCTCTGCCGATTCCTTGCGTTCGCTGATGTTTATTCTGCTTGGCTGCGGAGTGTGCTGGCTCTGGCTTAAAGGCGCCTTCAAAAGCAAGCCTCTCTTTGTGTGCGCCCTTACTGCCGTCTGCCTTATCGACCTTTTCCCGCTTAATAAACGTTATGTCAATTCCGACAGCTTTACAGAGCCTATCGCCAACGATATGGCGTTCCATAAGACAGCTGCCGATGATTCAATCCTGAGGGACAAGAGCCATTACAGGGTGATGGATTTCGGAGGGCTGATGGATGCCCGTTCCTCTTACTTCCATAAGACCATTGGAGGCTACCATGCCGCAAAACTCACACGCTATAACGACCTTCTGACACATCAGATCTCAAAAGGGAATATGCAGGTGCTGAATATGCTTAATGCCAAATATTTCCTTAACGGCGACCAGTACGAACAGAATCCTGACGCACTGGGTAATGCATGGTTTGTCGACTCTATAGCATACGTGGCGACTCCCAATGAGGAAATGGCAGCTCTCGACAGCCTTAATCCGGGAAATGAGGCTGTGGCGGACAAGATTTTTGAATCTGTCTTAGGGCAGGCGGTAAAGCGCAATCCCGGCGACACTCTCTATCTGACTCACTACGCGCCTAACCGCCTCACCTATAAATCAAAGTCGGCAAAAGAGAATATTGCCGTATTCAGCGAGGTTTATTTCCCCTGGGGATGGACAGCAAGCGTTGACGGGAAGGATTTTCCGATAGGGAGGGTAGACTATGTATTGCGTGCCCTTCGCCTTCCCGCCGGCAGCCACGACATAGAATTCAGGTTTGATCCTGAATCGCTGAAAGTAACCAACGGCATTTCTATCGCCTCAGTGTCAATAATAGGAGTGTTGGTGATAGGAGCATTGATATTCAGCATTCTCTCCATAAGGCGCAAAGAATAATGTTTGAGGCTTACAAACGCTGGAGACACTCCCGGGGATTCGGTGTGCATTCACCTTTCGCTTATCATATCGTAACGACGGCTATCACTCCCGGCCGCCGTTACGCTTACTATGGATATTCCGACATAGACACGGCGCTGGAGACAGTGCCTTCGGAAGAATATACCTACGGACAGCTGCGTAAGGACGCGCGGCTTCTTCTGCGGCTGGCAGTGGCTTTGGGCACGCAACGAATCTTTATCCCTGCAGATGAGCATCCTGCCCTCCGGGCAGCCGCCGAAGCCTCGGGAGCCGTGGTGGTGAACGACAAAGATTGCTGTTCACCCTCTGACGGAGATCTTGTGCTCATCTCCTCTTTCGATGCGAAAAGATTCGGACATCTAAAGGATTCCATAGCGGGCCACGCGGCAGTTATGCTCACCTCCCCCTCCTCTTTCGCCAAGAATCTGGCGAAAGGGATTCTTTCGATACAATTCGATGGAGTGATGCTCTACGGAACCCGGACGGCGTTGCTTCTCCCACGTTCCCAAACCGCTTATACTGCCTACAGCATGGCATTCTGAAGAATATGAAAACCACTTCTTCATCCGGGATAAGGGATCTGACCGATGCTTTCACAGCACATCTTCTGCTTGAGAGGTCGCTGTCTCCAAACACAGTCAACGGCTACGCCATAGATGTGCGCCACCTTCTTGATTTTCTTGAAGAGAAAGGGATAGAGATAACGGAAGTTAAGGAGGAACATCTACATGAACTCCTCTCCACATTGCGCGATTTAGGTATCTCTCCACGTTCACAGGCAAGGATGATTGCGGGAATCAGGTCTTACTTCAAATTTCTGATCTTAGAGAAAATCATAGATAAAGATCCTTCCGAACTTCTGGAATCGCCCACTCTTCCCCGGGAGTTGCCGGACGTGTTGAGCGTCCAGGAGATCGATGCAATGATTGCGGCAATTCCTCGCGAAAAGGAGGAGGCCTTGCGCAATGAAGCTATAATAGAAACGTTATATGGCTCAGGATTGCGAGTTTCCGAGCTTGTTGACGCACGTATTTCACGTCTTTCACTTACTGATGCGCTTCTCATCGTAGAGGGGAAAGGATCAAAGCAAAGGATGGTGCCGCTCTCTCCGACGGCAGTCGAACTCATATCGGAATGGCTTCCGCAGCGCACCCGTCTCAACATAAAGCCTTCAGGACAAGACGTGATTTTCCTTAACCGGCGAGGCGCACCCTTGACAAGGGTGATGGTGTTCTATATAATCCGCGACCTTGCCCGGATGGCAGGCATTCAGAAAAAAGTTTCTCCCCACACCCTGCGCCACTCTTTTGCCACACACCTTTTGGAGGGTGGGGCAAACCTGAGAGCCATCCAAGAGATGTTAGGACATGAGTCTATCGCTACGACAGAACTTTACCTGCATCTCGATCGCTCGCGGCTGCGGCGTGAACTGCTTACGCATCATCCGCACTATAGATGTTAAGAGTTAAGGGTTAAAATGTTAAGAATTAAGAAGTAAGAAGTAAGGGGTTAAGAGTTAGGGGGGAAGGGAGGATTATTATAATTTTCAAATTTCAATTTAAAATCGTATCATGGAATTAATAAAATTGACAAATTCTTCAGGCGCCTCAGTGACTCTCTCCCCTTTAGGGGCAGGCATTGTCTCAATTGTTGTGCCTGACAAAGAGGGAAAACTTGAAAACGTTGCTCTGTCCTACGCCAGTCCGGAGGATTATATGAACGATGGTCCATGTCTGGGGAAAATTCCGGGCAGATATGCCAACCGTATCGGAAAGGGTAAGCTGACTGTCAAGGATAAGGACTATCAATTAGCTGTGAATTGCGGACCTCATCATCTGCATGGAGGTCCTACCGGCTTCCAGAATAGAATCTGGGATGCGGAGAAGTTTCCCGGAGGAGTCCGTTTCACCTATCATTCCGCTGACGGGGAGGAGAATTATCCCGGTAACGTAAAAGTTGTGGCAGAATATCGCTGGAGCGATGACAACGTGCTTACTCTCGACTTGACAGCCACTACTGATGCTCCCACGGTCATCAATCTCACCAATCATCTTTATGTCAATCTTGACGGAGCAGACTCCGGAAATGCCCTTTCGCAACTGCTCACCCTGAAATCTGATCGCTTCCTCGTTACGGACGACTCCCTCTGCCCGACAGGAGATTTAGCATCCGTAGAGGGCACTCCGATGGATTTCACCACAGAGAAACCTGTCGGAAGGGATATACATTCCGACTTCAAACCTCTTCTCGTTGGCAAAGGCTACGACCATTGTTTCGCAATAAAGGATTGGAAGCGTGGAGAATTGGTGGAAGATGTAGCCGTGCTCAGGAGCGAGCGTTCAGGACGAGTGATGGCAATAAGCAGCACCCAACCCGCCCTGCAGCTTTATACCGGGAATTGGCTCAAAGGTTCTCCGAAAAATGCCTCCGGAGGTTTTTATGAGGATTATGACGGGATTGCGATAGAGTGTCAGGGTTATCCCGATGCTCCAAACCATCCGGAATTTCCTTCCCAACTTCTTCTTCCCGGAGAACCCTACAGAGAGACCATCCGCTTCTCATTCCGCTAAGCCGCTATCGCCTAAGCCTCTGCCTTAATATTGAGGTCGTGAAGCTTACGGTAGAGAGTACGTGTAGAGATGCCGAGCGCGTTGGCAGTCAATTTCTTGTCATAATTATTCATACGCAAGGCAGCGATAATAGCCTCGCGTTCGGCACCCTCTAATGACGGAGCCTCCTCTTCCTCAGAATCCGAACCCGAAGCATAAGGAAGAAACAGGGGAGATTCATTGCGCAGAGGATTTGAGGGATAACGCCCCTGTTCAAGAGCCGCGACACGGCTCTTCAAAGCCTCAATCTCCTTTAAGAGAGTGGCTATATACGGCCAAGGGTTATCCAATTTTGCGGGCAACGACAAGCCGGCTTCCGAATGGTGGACTCTCGCTTCAGAACTATCCGGAGAGGGAAGAAGATCAAGCACCTGGTGACGGGAGATGTTCTCCCCGGCATTAAAGAGGGCAAGCTGATCGACGATATTCTTCAACTGGCGCACATTTCCCGGCCAAGGATATATCAGCAATGCTCTCTGAGCCTCTTCGGAGACAGTGATGGAAGGGGTCATATATTTTTCGGAGAAATCAGAAGCAAATTTCTTTGCCAGCAAAAGTATGTCCTCACCCCTATCACGCAACGGAGGCACATCAATCACCACCGTAGAAAGACGGTAATATAGATCCTCCCTAAACTTCCCCTCCCTCACGGCTTGGAGAAGATCAACGTTGGTGGCAGCAACGATGCGCACATCAGTCTTCTGCACCTGGGAAGAACCTACCTTAAGGAACTCCCCCGATTCCAACACCCTCAGCAGGCGAGCCTGAGTAGTCAATGGAAGTTCAGCCACTTCATCGAGAAACAGCGTTCCCCCGTCGGCTTCTTCAAAATAGCCTTTGCGTGCAGACACGGCTCCTGTGAATGACCCCTTTTCATGACCGAACAATTCGCTGTCGATAGTGCCTTCCGGAATTGCCCCGCAGTTGACGGCTATATATTTCTTATGTTTCCTATTGCCGTAGGCATGGATAATTTTTGGAAAAAATTCTTTGCCCGAGCCGGATTCTCCGTAGACAAGCACGGAAAGATCAATGGGAGCAACTCTCACTGCTCTCTCAATCGCCGCTTCCAAAGGGGCTGAGTTTCCGACAATGGAAAATCTGTTTTTTACTTGTGTTATATCAGGCATGATCATTTAATATCTCTGAGGGCGTAGGTTCTCTCTCGCAGGAGTTTGCCAAGTTCCTCAATATCGGCACATCTCCCCTGTTCTTCAACGCTTATGGGATTTCCGAGCGAGACATGCACCTCCTTGTTATATTTCTTGAATAATTCCTTCGGCAGCCTCAATGTGCGCAGGCGCCAGTCAATCATGCCGAGAAAATTGAAGAACAGTGAATTACGCCCGTGAAAGAAAATTGGGATCACAGGCACTTTCATTTGCTGGATAAGGCGTAGGATTGTCGGCTGCCAGGGACGGTCCTCCACACGGAGATTCTTGTGTAATTTTGAAATTGCCCCCGCAGGGAAGAAACCCAACGGGTGTCCATCCTTCACGTGTTTCATTGCGGCACGAATCCCCTGCATAGTGATTTTCTTTTTTTCCGGATCGTCACTTTGAAGCGGGTCAACGGCTATGAAATTCGGACGCATAGCCTGAATCTGATTGAGAATCAGGTTAACCATGACCTTAAAGTCTTCTCTAAATTCCCCGACAATATCCAGGAGGAGAATCCCGTCGTACGACCCGAAAGGATGATTGCTTACGGTTATGAACGCACCGGTGGGAAACTGCTTCAATACCTCCAGGTTGTCTATCCGCAGCCTGAACTTAAATTCCTCAGTGATCAGCCGATGCGCGAACTCCACCCCGGGAGTGTCGCAATAGGCGGAATGTATTTGATTCACCTTGTCAATGCCGACAAAGTGGAGGAGGATGTTGACCAGTTTCTCATGACCGTCAAGAGCCGGGACAGCCTTGCGTATATCGTCGTATGTCATCACCTCCTTACGGGTTACTTCCATAGTTTCTTTTTCCATAATTCAGTTTAGGTTTGCAATTGCAAATCTAAGGTAGTACAAAGATAACAAATAAAACCGGAAATAGAAAGGAGAAGCGCCGGTTTTTTGACTGCAACAACGTATGAAAAATAAGCAGTTTGCATTTTATCGAAAAAATATCTAATTTTACAAAAAAATTAGCCATGCAAAATAAATATCCCCTCCTCGGATTGCTCATCCTCCCTCTGCTGGTGATGATGAACAGTTGCATACCCTCATATAAATTCAACGGATCCGCCCTTAACTACGATATCTATAAAACGATAGATGTAGGAGAATTTCCGATTCGCGCCGCCCTGGTGTATCCACCCCTTCAGCAGACTTTTGAAAACAAGCTTCTTGACGCCATAACCAGGCAGACACGTCTCAATGAGGTGGACTCCAATAACGCCGATCTGGAGATGACGGGTGAAATCACAGGTTATTCCCTGTCGCCTCAGGCAGTGGGTGAAGATGCATACGCTACCGAGACACGTCTCACGATAACGGTCCATGTGAAATATACCGACAACAAGAATCCGGCAAATAATATTGACCAGAGTTTCTCCGCCTACAGGCAGTTTTCATCCAATCTGCTGCTGATCGACGTGCAGGATGATCTATGCAATGAAATATCGGAAGAACTTGTTGATCTCATCTTTAACGCCACTCTCGGAAACTGGTAACAACTATGCCCCCCTATTATATTTATCCTGACATAGTAGCCCTTCAGGAAGGAAGAGCTACAGAAGAGAATATCCGGCGAATCGCAGCAAATATAGGCGATACAAAGGTGGTGAGACGTCTTGTCAGCATAGACCCGGAGGAATTCGGAAGTTTCTATCCGGATATGGGCACTCACACCCCCTCCACCTTCAACACCATCGACACATTTCTTTCAACCTACTCAAGAGAAAACCGTCAGAGTCAGGCGGCGGCACCCCCCCGCGGCCCGGTTTCGGTTGAGGAATTGATTAAAAATGGAAAATATGAGATTGCCATTGAAAGAATTAAGGAGCAAAATTTGAATAATCCGGAAAAAAGTATTTACTTTGCAGACCAAATACGCTTTCTGAGGAAACTAATCCGCCTCCAAAGAGCCACGGAAGCCCTCCCCGATGAGCCGGAAAATTAACAATCAATCAGTTGGGAATATTTTCCGCAAACAGAAAGCCTAAATTCTTTTGCAAACAAAAAACAATTGGTACTATGTATATTTTCATCAGCATCCTTATTGTGGTGGCATGTCTCTTCCTCATAGGAGCGGTTTTGATTCAGAAATCCAAAGGTGGCGGTCTGGCTTCTGACTATTCACAAGGCAACCAATATCTTGGCTACAGAAAAACTACCGACTTCATTGAGAAAGCCACATGGAGCCTGGCAATCTTCATCTGTGTGCTGAGCATCTGCGCCGCTTTCGCAGTAAAGACTCCGGTCAACAAGTCGGGCATCGCTCCCGCTCCCGCTCAGACCACGATGCCTGCTCCCGCTCCCACAAGCAAGTGATTTTTTAAAACGAAGCGCGGAAAAGGAAGCCTGTAGGCTTCCTTTTTTTTATGCCCCTCATTTTCAATGATTGATTTTCTAATCTCGTTTTTTTACGCTATCTTTGCCGATATTTTATCGCAACGGCGCTGACGCCAACTCATTTCATAGAAATGCTATCTAAAAAATATCAATTAATTAACAACATCGGGGGCTGGTTTGTATTCGTCATCGCCCTCCTCACCTATTGGCTCACATTAGAGCCCACCGCGTCTTATTGGGACTGCGGAGAATTTATTATTCAGGCAGATAAACTTGAAGTAGGACACCCGCCGGGCAACCCTATCTTCATGCTCACAGCGCGATTCTTTGCAAATTTCGCGCCTGACGCCGCCCACATATCGGTGATGGTAAACGCAATGAGCGGGCTGCTGAGCGCCCTCACCATCCTACTTCTCTTTTGGACAATTACCCACCTCGTGCGAAAACTGGTGGTGAAAGATGGACAGAAAGAGGAGATCTCCCTTCAGCAATATCTTGCTATTATGGGAGCCGGATTATGCGGATCTCTTGCATACTGCTGGAGCGACACATTCTGGTTCTCGGCAGTGGAGGGTGAGGTTTACGCTTTCTCCTCCTTCTGCACAGCCCTCGTCTTCTGGCTTATCCTCAAATGGGAAGATCACGCCGATCAGCCACATTCCGACCGCTGGCTGATTCTGATAGCATACATAATCGGAGTGAGTGTCGCAGTCCATCTCCTCAATCTCCTCTGTATTCCTGCCATTGTGCTGGTGTTTGCTTATCGCAAATGGAAGGACATGAACCTCGTGAAAAGCCTTATCGCCCTGATTGCCTCTTTCGTAATTATCGTATTGGTGCTGTATGGTCTTGTTCCCGGCTTCATAAAGATGGCCCAACGCTTCGAGCTGCTGTTCGTCAACGGGTTCCATCTTCCCTACAACTCCGGTGCCCTCTTCTACGCTATCTTTACAGCGGCAGTGTTCATCTGGTCGCTCCGCGAACTCTATGCGCAGAAGAACGGACTTCTAATCCGACTTACTTTCCTGGCTGCCCTCGCCGTATCAGGAATTTTCTTCTTTGGCGACGGAGTCCTTATAGGTGTGATTCTCCTGGCGACTGTGGCTATCCTTATGTTCACCAAGTATCGTCATAATCTTCCCGTGAGAGCAATGACGGTTGCAATGTGGAGCATTGCCGTGATTTTCGTGGGATATTCAAGCTACGCCCTTATTCTCATACGCTCAAGCGCGGAGACCCCAATGAACCAGAACGCACCCGACAACGTGTTCGATCTTGCTTCCTATCTTAACCGCGAACAGTATGGAGAAAATCCCCTTCTCTATGGGGAAACCCTCTATTCCGCTCCGCAGAAGGAACTGACAGGTATTGTGCGCGACACGGTAACAATGCGTGAAGACGGCACACCCGTCATCCTCGCCACACCCTATTATAATCCGATTATAAAACCCGGAAAAGCTCTTTATGCCAAAGGTGTGAAGGGTGCCGAACCTGTTTCGGAATACCAATTCCTCTCCACCGACGAACAGGCATCAAATCACGCGCTTGCCCAAAGGGAGGGTGATTATTACGTCAAACGCGACTATAAGCCGGAGGCAAAGCTCAATCCGGAATTAAATATGCTCTTCCCGCGTATTTACAGCCGTGCCCATCGCCAGTATTATTCAAACTGGGTTAATCTCGACACAATGCCGGGACAGATGGTGGCAATATCAGCTATTGATGCAGACGGAAATAAAGTGGCAGAGTTTGACCTCACCAAAGAGCCCCGTTATAACGAATATTCAGGCTCATTCTCCTATCCTGAGAAACTTGCTTTCAAGCCTTCATTCCTCCAGAACCTCGCCTATTTCTTCAATTATCAGCTCAACCACATGTATCTGCGATATTTCATGTGGAACTTTGCCGGCAGGCAGAATGACATCAACAATCAAGCCGGAGAACTGGATGCGGGCAACTGGATTTCAGGCATACCCTTGATTGACAATGCCCGCTTAGGCGATCAGAGCCTCCTTCCGGAAGATCTCGGAACCGGAAATAAGGGGCATAATGTCTATTACATGCTTCCATTGATTCTCGGCATCGCCGGACTCCTCTGGCAGTCGTTCGCCGGCAAAAGGGGCATAGAGCAGTTCTGGGTGGTGTTCTTCCTGTTCTTTATGACAGGGATCGCCATTGTCCTCTACCTCAATCAGCCGCCAAATCAGCCTCGTGAGCGCGACTACGCATTCGCCGGCTCCTTCTATGCATTTGCAATATGGATAGGAATGGGTGTTCCGGCTCTATGGCGCTTCCTGCTCTACTGTCTGGATCCTGAGAAAAAGAAGCGTCCTGCCGCACCGCTTCAGGAGCCGGTTCAGTCTATTGGGATGACGGAGGAGCAGCCGCGTCTTGGCAAAATCTCCCGTTTCGCAGCCGGAATTGCCGTTATAATAGGAATAGCAGTGCCCGTCCAGATGGTGAGCCAGACCTGGGATGACCATGACCGCTCACATCGTTTTGCCGCACGCGACTACGCCATAAACTATCTGAACAGCCTCGAGCCTAACGCCATCGTCTTCTGTAACGGCGATAACGATACGTTCCCGCTTTGGTATGCTCAGGAGGTTGAGGGTGTGCGCCCCGACGTGCGTATCATCAATCTCAGCTATCTCAACTCCGACTGGTATGCCAATCAGATGCGCCGTCAGGCATACGATTCCGCCCCTGTAGATTTTACAGCGACACCGGCAGATTACGCATACGGCAGACAGGATGTGGCGATACTCGGAAGAGAGACAGCTCCTGCCGACCTTCTCACAAGCCTGAAGGCCCTATATGCAGGAGAGGGAAGAAGTGAGAACGGCTATCCCACCCTGCCGAGTTCTGTGGTGAGCATTCCTATTGACAAGGAACTTGTCGTAAAACGCGGGCTTGTTTCGCCTCGCGATACGGCAGACATAGTCGACAATATCATAGTAGACCTTCGCAACACTGCCACCTACCAACAGAAAGGATATCTGAGCTTGGGAGAAATCCTTATGCTCGACATTGTAGCCACAAATGCCGCCAACGGCTGGGAACGCCCGATATACTGGGTAACAACCGTAGGCGATGACTATCATGTCGGACTGACTGACTATATGCGTTCCACCGGCATGGCTCATCAGCTTCTTCCGACAAGGCAGGACGGACTTCCGGCACGCACGGACAAAGCATACGACGTGGTGATGAACTATCGCTGGGGTGGCGCGGATGCCAAGGATGGAAAGGTGCCCTATTTCGATGAGACGGCCCGAAGGATGCTTCTCACCACCCGCAGCTCTATGCTTGATGTAGCCTCAGAATTGATTTTCGAGGGAGACTATAAGGATAAGGATAATTCCGCCTTGCGCACTGAAGATTATAAAAAGGCACTTAAAGTGGCAGAGGCAATCAGCCAAAACCTTCCGGAAGCAACCGCTCCTTACGGTTCAAGCGTCGCTGCCACTCTGGGTCAAATCTATTGTGAGCTTGGTCAGAAAGAACGTCTGAACGATAAGAAACTCACCGACAAGGGTCTTGAGATTCTTATGAACCTCATGCAGCGGCAAGCTCCATATCTTGCTTATAACCGAGAGATAGCTATGTCGTTCGGCAACGCCTCCCTTACTTATGAAAGCCGCTACGCACCCTATCAGTTCTATCGTTTCGTGGAACTGTATAAGAAATATGGCGGCTCCATGAAGAAGGTGGATGAACTCGTGGCGCACTACGGCATGACCGTAAAGGATCTGGAAAAGAATTATAACCTTGTCTATGGTGGCGGAGACAGCACCGACTATTCCGAATCGTCGCTGCCTGCTTCAGATGAGGAGCTCGTAAAATATGCTGAGGAGGTGGCGAAATATTGTGAGATAGCCAATGAGCTCGCCCCCTTGTCAGCTGAGGAATATGCCACGCGAAGCAGTGAGGAACGTGCCGTAGACTCTATGCTCCTTATGGCGATCGACGTCTATAAGAGTATGGGGGGCACCGAGGAACTGCTGAAAAAATATCCACACTACAATAAGCTCGATATGGCACGTTCCAAGAGAATAGATGCCGAATTCAGGAAAAATCATCCCGAATTGGATAAGTGATATGTTCATAGAGCGTCCCCCAAGATGGTTCCGGTGGCTGTTCCCCGGAGCCATCTTCCGTATCCCTTCAGGAAAAGGAGAAAGGAAGAGTGTCTATCTCACTTTTGATGACGGACCCATTCCTGAAGTAACTCCATGGGTGTTGGATCTCCTTGACCACTATGGAATCAGGGCAACTTTCTTCATGGTAGGGCAGAATGTGGAGCGTAACCCGGAGCTGCTTGAAGAGGTTAAAAAGCGCGGACACAGTGTGGGAAATCACACTCTGCATCATCTTCAGGGAGCCTCTGCCACTACCATGCGCTATATGCGTGATTCTGCGGAGGGAGCGCGCCTGACGGGTTCAACCCTCTTCCGCCCCCCTCACGGCTGGCTCCGCCCCCGTCAATTATGGGCGTTGAAAAAGCATTACACGGTGGTGATGTACGACTTGGTAACCCGCGACTATAGCAAGCGCCTTACCTCGCCGGAAGTTGTCAGCATCGTGAAACGCTTCACTCGCGACGGCTCCATAATCGTATTTCACGATTCACTGAAAAGCCTCCCGCGTCTGCGCGAGGCTCTTCCCGAATCGATTGAATGGCTTCTCTCGGAAGGATATTGCTTCAAAACCATATCCCCTCTTAACCCTTAACCCTTCCCTCTTAACCCTTAACCCTTCCCTCTTAACCCTTAACATCTTAACATCTTACCTCCCCCTATGAATATTCTTGTCGTTGGTGCCGGCGGTTTTGCCGGCGGTTTTCTCGTTGATGAAGCCCTCAGACGTGGTCATAATGTCTGGGCAGGAGTGCGTGAATCCACATCACGACGTTATCTCACCGATGAAAGAATTAAATTCATTAATCTTGATTTCGATAATCCTGCCACTCTTGCCCCGACTCTGGCAGAGGCTCTTCCGGAGGGTGAGAAGTGGGATTGGATTGTCTACAATCTCGGAGCTACAAAATGTCTTAGTTTTTCCGATTTTTCCAAGATAAATTGCGATTATCTCCGTTCTTTCACGGATGCTTTGGAAAAAGCTGATAAAATTCCGGCAAAGTTGCTGTATATGAGTTCCCTCTCTGCCGTAGGTCCGGGTGATGAAGAGGGCTTCACTCCCTTCACAGAGGAGATGATACCTCATCCCAACACACGTTACGGAGCCTCAAAACTTAAAGCGGAGATGCATCTGGCAATGTCGGGCATCCCCCATATCATTTTCCGCGCGACAGGCATCTACGGACCACGCGACAAGGATTATTTCCTCATGTTCAAGTCTATCGAGAAGGGTTTTGATTTTTCCGTAGGATTCCGCAAGCAATTGCTGAGCTTCATCTATGTCGAGGATCTGGCAAGAGCAGTATATGACGCACTTGAAAAAGCGCCGGTCGGGGAGACATACAATGTGGCGGAACCGCGCACATACACCCAGAAAGAATTCCGAACAATCTCGGGCGATATACTCCGCAAGAGGTTTGTGATGGGAATAAGGATGCCGTTATGGGGAGTGAAGGTGGTTTCGGCAGTTGCAGAGAAATGGGGAGTGGCGCGCATGAAGCCCTCCACTCTGAACAGGGATAAGTATAATATCCTCAAACAGCGCAACTGGGCGGTTGATGTGAGCAAAGCACGTGAAGGATTCGGCTTTAACCCGCAAATAGATCTTCGCGAGGGGATAAAGAGGGCGGTGGAATGGTATAAAAAGGAGGGATGGCTATGACAGATTCAATTGCAGCCGACTCTTTAGTACTTGACTCAATTGCCGCCGACTCAATATCAACAGTTGATTCACTCAGCTATGGCGTTGTCCTGACCCCTCCCGAACACATTGAAGCGCGTCCCAAGCCCGGAGAGTCTACAGGAATGTCTATAATCCTTGCAACCGTCATCATTCTTTTTGCAATCATAGGCCTGCGCTTCCGCAACAACCGGAAATATGTGATAAGCCTGCGGCGCAATCTTGTGGAGACGCGCCTTCGGCAGAATGTGTTTGATGAAACCGTGCGCGAGACCACCTTCCTTGTCCTCCTCAATCTCCTGTGGAGCTTCTCTGCGGGCATTCTGCTCTTCACCTTCCTGCGTCTGCACTCATTCACCATTTTCACCTATCATTTCTCTCTGCCGTTTCCCCCCTCCCTGCAGATTCATCCTGCCATATCAATGGGAATCTGCATAGCGGTCATGAATGCCTATTCCGGCTTCATGGCGATAGCCTATACTGTGGTTGGAAGTGTTTTCTCCGATCTGCGCAGAGCCAAGATATGGCTCAAAGGATTCTCCGCAAGCCAGGGCCTTCTCAGTTTCCTATGGTTCCCGCTGGCGCTTATCTCCATATTCTATCCGGAATGGTCGGCAGTGATTCTTCTCATAGCCCTTTCCTCCTTCATATTGGCAAAAATCGTATTCATCTGGAAGGGTTTCAGGATTTTTTTCACTCAATTTTCGTCATGGGTGCTTTTTTTGTACTACCTTTGCAGTCTGGAAATAGTTCCTTTGATTTTGACCTGTCTGGGCGCTCTTTTTCTGTGCGGATTAATCCCATAGACAGGTAATTTTTCAGAAGTGGACTAAAAAAAATTCATGATGAAAATTAAGAAGATATTAGTTTCACAGCCCAAGCCGGCTTCCGAGAAATCCCCCTATTTCGACATCGCGGAAAAATATGGCGTAGAGATCGTTTTTCGCCCGATGATTAAGGTGGAAGGACTTTCCGCCAAGGAGTTCCGTCAGTCGAAGATTAATCTTGCAGATTACACGGCGGTTATATTCACTTCAAGGACTGCTGTCGACAATTTCTTCCGTCTTTGTGAGGAGAGTCGCGTTCATGTGCCCGACACCATGAGGTATTTCTGCACCACAGAACCCATTGCTCTTTATCTCCAGAAATACATCGTCTATCGTAAAAGGAAAATATCATTCGGCTCAACCGGAAAGCTTGATGATCCTCATTTCCTTGCTGCCCTGCAGAAAAACCAGAAGGAGAAGTTTCTGTTCCCGATGTCGGATGTTCAGGTGAACGACAATTTCGAGCCAATCAATAAGACCGGCATTAACTTCACTCCCGCAGTGATGTATCGCACAGTGAGCAATGACTTCACTCCCGATGAACCTTTTGATTACGATTTGATTATTTTCTTCAGTCCGGCAGGAATAGATTCCTTGAAAAAGAATTTTCCGGATTTCGTCAAGGACGGGAAACAGAAGATGGCAATAGGAGCTTTCGGCTCCGCTACTGCCCAGGCGGTAAAAGATGCCGGGCTTGAACTCTCCATTGAGGCTCCCACTCCTCAGACTCCCTCCATGACTGCCGCCCTCGACAAATATCTCGAGTCATGCAAAGCGTAAACGATTCTCTTCTCTCCCAGCTTTACCTTAAAGATACCTCCTTCCAGCGGCTGATGCAGAAGCGTATCTTCAATGTCCTCCTCATAGCAACGCCCTACGATGCCTTTATGATGGAGGAGGACGGACGTGTGGAGGAACAGGTCTACTTCGAGTATGTCTCCCTTAACCTCTCCTCCCCCCCTCGCTTTGTCAAGGCGGCAAACTACGAGGAGGCATACCAGCAACTCGCAACAAAGCATTTCGACCTTATCATAGCTATGCCGGGAGTGGATGTCAGCGAAACCTTCTCTGAAGCAAAGAAGATCGACGCTCTCTACCCCGACATACCTTTCGTAGTCCTCACCCCCTTCTCAAAAGAGGTGAGAAGAAGAATAGCCAATGAAGACCTTGCCGGAGTTGACTACGTTTTCTCATGGCTTGGAAACGTTGACCTTATTCTTGCCATAATAAAACTTATAGAGGACCGCATGAATGCTGAAAACGACATTCTTGATGTCGGCGTTCAGGCTGTGCTCCTCATAGAAGACTCGATACGCTTCTATTCAGCTGTGCTCCCCCATCTTTTCAAATATCTCCTGAAGCAATCGATGGAATTTTCCACGGAAGCTCTCAACGAGCATGAGCAGATGCTTCGCATGAGGGGACGTCCGAAAGTGCTCTTCGCAAGAGACTACGAGGAGGCGCAGGCACTCTTTGACAAGTATGGGCACAATATGCTCGGGATAATATCCGACGTCAGATTCCCGCGTGCCGGTGAAAAAGACCCGGATGCAGGAATGCGTTTTGCAAGCTACGTAAGAGAGCGACAGCCCTTTATCCCTATTATTGTCGAGAGCCAGGAGAGCGAGAACCGTCTTAAGGTGGAAGCTGCCGGCTACACCTTCCTTGACAAGAACTCCAAGACGCTTCCCCAGGATCTTCGTGATGCCGTAGGCTATCACTTTGGATTCGGCGATTTCATAGTGAATGATCCTGCCTCCGGGGAGGAGATAATGAGAATTAAGGATCTCAAGGGGCTGCAGACCCAGATTTACAATATCCCGGCAGACTCGCTTTTCTATCATTGCAGCAAAAACGATGTCTCTCGATGGCTATACTCCCGTGCGCTTTTCCCGATTGCGGATGTGGTGAAAAAATACACCTTCTCAAAGATAGAGGAGGCGCCCGTGGTGCGCAAGCTCATTTTTGAGTGCATCGTCAAATACAGACGAATGAAAAACCGTGGAGTTGTGGCTATTTTCCGTAAGGATCGTTTCGACTTCTACAGTAATTTCGCCCGAATCGGCGAAGGCTCGTTAGGTGGAAAAGGGCGTGGCCTGGCTTTTATCGACCAGATTATTAAGCGCAATCCTATTTGTGACGATTTTAACGGAGTGCAGATAACAATCCCGCGCACTGTCGTGCTCTGTACGGATATATTCGATCAATTCATGGAGATGAACGGTCTTTATCCTGTAGCATTGTCCGACAGGTCAGACGAGGATATCCTGCGCGCCTTCCTTGAAGCGCGCCTTCCTGAAGACCTTATCGAGAATTTCCTCGCTCTCTTTGATGTGATCGACAAGCCTTTGGCGGTGCGTAGCTCATCATTGCTTGAAGACTCCCACTATCAGCCTTTTGCCGGGATTTACTCCACTTATATGATTCCGCATCTTGATGATAAGAAAGTGATGCTCCGGATGCTGTGTGATGCTGTCAAAAGTGTATATGCCTCAGTATTCTTCGCTGACTCCAAGGCTTACATGAACGCCACAAGCAATGTCATAGATCAGGAGAAGATGGCGATAATCCTTCAGGAAGTGGTGGGAGAAATGCACGGCGACCTGTATTATCCGAGTTTTTCAGGTGTAGGCCGCTCGCTGAACTATTATCCCATCAATGATGAAGTGTCTGAAGATGGTGTAGCCGAGATAGCCGTCGGATTAGGAAAATATATTGTTGACGGTGGCCTTGCCCTCCGTTTCTCGCCAAAACATCCCGACCATGTGCTTCAGACCTCTACAGTGGATCTCGCCCTGCGCGACACTCAGACCAATCTCTATGCACTTGCCCAGACTCCTCCCGACACTGCCGACTTCACGCCTGATGATGGTTTCAACATTGTCAAGCTTCCGGTTGCAGAGGCTTTCAAGACAGGAGCGCTGAAATATATGGTCTCCACTTTCGATTTTCAGGACCGAATGATTCGTGATTCCGCTACGGGGCCGGGAAGAAAGGTAGTAACCTTCGCAAATGTCCTTCGCCAGAAAGTGTATCCTCTTGCTGACGCTATTGATTTCATGCTTTCTACAGGACAGTATGAGATGGGGCGCCCGGTAGAGATAGAATTTGCCGGAATAATCGACCCTTCCGCCAATTCAAAATCGGAGAAAGGGGTTCTCTACTGGCTCCAGATACGTCCTATTGTGGATAAGAAGGAGATGCTTGACGACAGCATACTGGATGTGGAGGACAGTGAGCTTATCTTGCGTTCTGAAACTGCCCTCGGACACGGCCTGATGGATAATGTGCGATATGTAGTCTATGTGAAACCTCAGACCTTCAATAGCGCGCGAAATCCTGAAGTAGCACGCGAAATAGAGAAAATCAACAAGGATTTTATCGAGCGTAATGAGCCTTACATCCTTGTAGGTCCGGGAAGATGGGGCTCCTCCGACCCCGCATTGGGAGTCCCCGTAAGATGGCCTCAGATTGCCGGTGCGCGCCTTATTGTTGAATCGGCATTGCCGGGCTATCATATTGAGCCATCTCAAGGGACGCATTTCTTCCAGAATCTCACTTCCTTTGGCGTAGGCTACTTTACAGTAGACCCCGTCCACGGACAAGGAATCTACGATATTGAATATCTCGACAGCCTCCCCTCCGTCTATGAGAGCGAGGCAATAAGAATTGTTGAGTTTAATTCCCCGCTCACCATAGCTATTAACGGCCGCAAAGGGAGGGGAATAGTCAGGAAATGGCATCCGGGTGTCTGAAAAATGGCTGCCGGTTTCATTATTGAATGGAATGCATGGAGGGTGTGGCGTCATCCAAAGATGGCTTGCCATGCCCTCGATCAATTAACAACCGACCTTATGACTACTGATCAGAAACTCCGGGAAACATTGGATCTCCTTGAGCAGCAGCGCCTCGAATGTGTGCGGCTGACCACCACCCTCACCGACATGTCGGAAAGATTGATCGCTAAGGAGGGGGAGCTTGTGGCTGTAAAGAGAGAACTTGATATTGCCAAGGCTGACCTTGCGGAGCAGATAAGCGTGGATGAAAAAATCGCGGCTTTCAATAAGGAGCTTTCAAAGGTAGAGTCTATGAAGCGTAATTATGAGAAGACTATCACGATGCTGCGTGGCAGACTTAACGATGCGAGAAAGCGCCTTGGCGAACAGGATAATTACGATCTTTTTGAAACCATAAGGATGGATGAGCCGGCGCCCCCACGCAAAGACCGGACGGTAAATAATCCTGCCGGCACAACGCGAGATCCGGCGCCACATCAGGAGACAAAGGCTCCTGAGATTCCTGAGGAGGTGGAAGAGGATGTAGAGGATGAATGGCTCGACGACATACCCACTGCACGTGATGCGGATGTTGGACGTCTGGATGCCGCATTGCGCCATAATCCGAAAAAGAAGCCTAAACTGGGCGAGATAATAGTTGAGCCGGGAAAACAAGCCGATGACGACTGGCTGATTTCCCTTCCGGAAGATCTTTAAAAATAAAGGAATGAGGAAATTTCCTCATTCCTTTATTTTTCCTTTGAGAGTGGCGCTCCCGGCATCCGTAACCACAACCTTGACGAAATCGCCCGGCTTAGTGTCTCCTTTCGGAAAGACCACTACCTTATTCTGACTCGTGCGCCCGAAATAATCATCCGCGCTGCGCTTCGATCTTCCCTCTACAAGCACTTCAAATTCCTTTCCTATATCCTTGCGGTTGCTCTCCGCGGAGAGTTCATTCTGAAGGGCTATCATCCTGTTGAGACGCTCTATTTTGGTCTCCTCCGGGATATTGTCGGGGAGATGCTTTGAAGCGAATGTCCCCGGGCGTTCCGAATACTTAAACATAAAGGCGGAATCATATCCCACCTCTCTCATAAGGCTGAGAGTCTCCTGAAAATCCTCCTCGCTCTCATCATGGAAGCCGGTGAAAAGATCCGTAGTGATGCCGGCATCAGGAAGGATTCTGCGAATTGCAGCCACACGGTCAAGATACCATTCACGAGTGTACTTTCTGTTCATAAGTTTCAAAACCTTGTCGCTTCCGCTCTGCACGGGAAGGTGAATGTGGCGCGCTATATTGGGGTAGCGTGCCATGGTCTCAAGAGTGGCATCCGACATATCCTTCGGATGAGAGGTAGTGAACCGTATGCGCATGTCGGGGGCAGCCTCAGCAACCATAGCAAGCAGGTGGTGGAAGGAGGTGGCAGCTCCATTTTCATCCATGAAATGATAACTGTCTACATTCTGACCCAGCAAAGTAACCTCCTTGAAACCTCTGCGACGCAGATCTTCCAATTCTTTGAGAATGCTCTGAGGCTCTCTGCTTCGTTCACGTCCCCGTGTATAGGGCACAATGCAGTAAGAGCAGAAATTGTTACATCCGCGCATTATGGAGATGAATCCGTTAGTGGAGGAAGCGCCCAGACGACGGGGCAGTATATCGCGATAGGTCTCCGTAGTTGAGAGATCTATGTTTATTGCTTTCTCTCCAGCCTCGGCAGCCGCTATCAGGTTGGGAATGTCAAGATATGAATCCGGACCGGCAACAAGATCCACGCCATACTCCTCTATGAGCGTATGCTTAAGGCGCTCAGCCATACATCCTATCACACCTATAATTATGTTACGTCCCAGCTTGCGGCGCAAAGCGTTCCAATATGCGATTCTGGAATATATCTTTTGCTCGGCATTCTCACGTATGGAACATGTGTTAAGAAGGATGGCTGCTGCCTCCCGGTCAATTTCCGTTGGTTCGTAGCCGGCAAGAGCCATCATCGCCGCAACAACTTCCGAGTCGGCGACATTCATCTGGCAGCCGTAGGTTTCGATTCTGACGCGCTTCAAAGCGTCTGTATTAGGATTTAATTGAAACATCTTTGGAAATATATTTAGAATATCCTGAGGGCTTCATATAGGACTAAGCCAGCCTCCTTTTATAAAAAGACTGCGTTGCGCATGTCGCCCGTCTCTGCGTATGCGCGATGCAAAGCGAAAGAATTGGCGAGATTATGATGGATATGTCCCCTCCTCGCCTGACGTAGATAATCACGAAGAATCTCCTTATAATCGGGATGCACGCAGTTTTCAATGATGCATTCCGCACGCTGAAGAGGATCTTTGCCACGCAAGTCGGCAACACCCTGCTCCGTTACTATGACTCTTACGCAATGATCCGTATGATCAACATGGCTCACCATAGGAACTATTGCGGAAATCCTTCCCCCTTTCTGAATGGATGGACAAAGGAAGATCGAGATATAGGCATTTCTTGCAAAATCACCCGAACCTCCTATTCCGTTCATCATATAGGTGCCGTCAACATGAGTGGAATTGACAAAACCATATATATCACATTCCAAGGCGGTATTCATGGCTATCAGTCCTAATCTGCGAACGATTTCAGGGCTGTTGGAGATTTCCGACGGACGCATGAGGAGCTTGTTCCTATAGAAGTCTATGTCGTTCATGAAAGAGAGCATGGCGTCGTCGGAGAAAGCAAATCCGCAGGTAGAGGCAAACGTACACTTCCCCTGCTTCATAAGATCCATGACAGCATCCTGAATCACCTCAGTAAACATCTTGAAGTTGGGTATGTCAGGATTTTCAGCCAAGCCGTAGAGAGCAGCGTTAGCAACATTTCCAACGCCACTTTGAATAGGAAGGAACTCCTTGGGGACAATCCCCTTTTTTATCTGTTCAGCAAGAAAAGCCGCTACATTATATCCTATGGCCCGTGTTACGTCCGTCCTCTCTGTAAACTGCTTTATGCTTTCAGATTCATTAGAGGGCACCACACCCACGATTTTTGCAGGATCAATATGAAGTACAGGCGACCCTATACGGTCCTCAGGACTATAAATAGGAATCTCCCTTCTATGAGGAGGATCAAGGGGAACATAATTGTCATGGAAGCCGCGGAAAGAGGAATGATAGTAGGAACTATATTCTATGATCACCTTCTTTGCAAGACGAACGATTGTTGGAGTCATACCCAAACCGGCGCCAAGAATCACATCTCCGTTCGGGCTCATCTCCGTAACCTCCACTATTGCCACGTCTATATCGCCTATGAATCCATATCTCAGATCCTGAGTCATGTGAGAAAGATGCGGATCATAGTAATGAATCTTGCCCTTATTGGCAGCCTCACGAGTTACCCGTGTCCCTTGATAAGGGGCACGCTGAGCAATCGCATTTGCACGAGTGAGTGCCCCGTCCACAAAATCATTTGTTGAAGCACCTGTATAAAGATTAATCTTGAAAGGTTTTCCTTGAGCATGAAGCACCATCGCACGATTAGCCAAAGCAACAGTAACGATTTTAGGAGTGCCGGAAGCAGTAAATCCGGACAATGCCACATTATCGCCATTATTAATATGCAATGCAGCCTCATCAGGCGTGATAAAAGGAAAACTCATGTGCACAAATGGTTAGTAAATAAATATTTTTACAAAGTTAGTCAAAAAAAACGACATTCCCCTAATACCACCTCGACAATTTCAGAGTTCTCCGAATTATAAGAATTATAAGAATTATAAGAATTATCGGAATTTTCGGAACGCTCGGAATTATCGGAGTTCTCGGAATCATCGGAATCGTCAGAAAACTCATAAAAATCCGAGAACTCCGATAATTCCGATAATTCCGATAATTCCGAGAGCTCCGACAATTCCGAGAGATCCGACAATTCCGAAATCCCCTCAAAAGCAAAAAAAAGAGCAATCTTTCGATTGCTCTTCCTAAGGGGGCGATTACCTA
>CAMWSM010000033.1 GCA_947176915.1 uncultured Porphyromonadaceae bacterium
GAATAATATTGTGGAGCGGAGGGTCAATTATATCTAATTTTTTGGAAATATAAAAGAAAATCCCCTTAAAGGAGACAAATTTAGTGATTTTTGTCTCCTTCAAGGGGACAATTTTATATAATACTATCTCCCTTTAGGAACGGAATATTTTTGATTCGGATGGTTAACTATCTCGGGACATGAACCGTTTTGCTATGACATTGGTAGGATTATCTATAACATCAAACATCGGTTATTTCGACTATGATAATCACAGCAATTTCTTTAACTCTTCGACATCAGGCAGAGCCTCCCGTAATTTTTTGGGCATATCCTCGCTGAGACGATAGGTAGCAACTCCCATCGGCTTGGCATAATCCTGTATCACATACTCCACGAAGTCCTTATTGGCAGTTTTGCACAGCACGATACCTATAGATGGATTTTCGTGTGGCTTTTTCACCTTATCATCCAGAATACGAAGATAAGTCATAAGTTGAGCAAGATAGCCGGGCTTGAAATCGCCGGTCTTAAGCTCCACGACAACAAGACAATTCAACTCTCTGTTGAAAAACAATAGGTCGGGGAAAAAGTCCTCCGAAAATGCCTCAAGATGATACTGATTGCCAACGAAAGCAAAATCGCGTCCGAATGTCATTATGAATTTCTTGATATTGTGGATTATCTCCTTCTCCACCACTCGCTCATCTATATCTGCAAGATCTCGAATACCAATTTCCTCAGTATTGATAAAATCAAGCAGATATTCATCTTTGAACATATTTAGAGCCTTGATCGCATCGCGGCTATCCTTGATTGTTACGCCAAAGTTTGAAGTTATGGCACCATAGTGTTCAGCGGCATTCTTCGTGATTTCTTCTCGAAGTCTTTTGGCTGGCCATTTCTGATCTAATGCGATATGAATGTATTTATTTCTGGTGGGTATATCAGTTACCTTATTCAGAATCTCAATGTGATGAGAGAAGCTTATCTCCAAGAATTCTTCTATGTTGAAATCGACAGCCGTGGCGGTCGGAACTACGCAAAGCAGTGAGTTTATATTAATTTCATCGGTTGTCAAAGGTAAATTGACCGCCATGGCGGTCGATTTGTTGATGACCGGCTCCCATTGTTCGTAGAACTGACGCATTTTCTTTATGCTTGTTGTCGAGAATCCTTTAAGCCCTGGTAACTCTTTGCGTAATCGCTCGGAGATAGTCTCAATAGCATTTGTTCCCCAAAATCCCTTCCTTGAATTAGCAGAAACATACCTGCCGATCCCATAATATAGAGACAGCATTTCACGATTAACCAACTTAGCCGCCTGATATTGGCTACGAAGAATAGCGTTTTTTATTGTCTGAACAGCGATATTGTAATCTGCTAGGTTGTGCTGAATAAGTGTTTCCTTTGCCATAATACAAATTTACTGATTATTTGTTGATTGCGGAAATGACAGCCTGGATCTTAAGCGAAAGCGGGGTGCTGCGTGTCGGCGCCAGAGCCAGAGTAGAAAAAGAGGCAGGGAGGTGCCGACTATGGTGTAGAGAAGCCAGAAGAGGTCTTCATGGTTGTTGTAGTGGATCACCATGTGGCATCCTATCTGACCCGGCTCCAGACCATACCACATTATTTTCATGAAACTTACCGCCTTGAAGGAGATGATGTGAAAAATAAATACGTAGAGCGTATTGCTTCCTATGAAAGTCAAAAGACGCGCCACTACTCCTCCGGCGAGATCTATCAGCGTAGAGATGTGCTTGATAAAGAGGAAACCGGCTACTCCGGTTAATGGAAGTGTGGCTATGTCGCGCAATTGCCCGTTGTTGTTCATGCCACACCAATGGTTCCAGGCTCCTACACAGAGCACCCCTAAACATATCAGGCTTACCCACCACCGGTTGCCAATCCGCTCCTCATAGTAACGGTAAAGCACGCCGATGCCGAAAAAGAATATTCCCCACACCTCACGCAGTCCGCCGTTGGGAATGTATTGCAGCCGGAATCCGAATCCAAGCCGGAAAGCATTAAAACCCAATGCAATGAGGCAGACAACTATGACTCCTAAAACCGGGGGCAGTTTCATCTTCGAATCTATAAGCTTATAAAGGATAAGAAACATTATGCTCGCTATCAGCAGCCCTCTGAAAAACCAGAATGCACCTGCCATAAACTCATCATATCCGTTCATCGACGTAACAATCAGCATCAGGCGTTGAAAAAAAACTTTCACACTGTATGGATGCGTTACCCCTCCCGTCCAGTTGCCGAATTGCTCGTTCATCAGCCCTATCTCAAACCACACGTTATGCAGCAGGAGGAAGAAAAGACTCCATTTCAAAAAGGGAACATAAAGACCCTTAAACCTTTTGACACAGAATGACCACGGATCATCAAGATATTTTCTTGAAAAGAAATATCCCGCCGTTATGAAAAACAGCGGCATGTGGAAAATATAAATGAAGTTGGAAATCAGTTCGGGAGGTTCCGCGTGCCCCATCACCATGAGGATAATGGCTATCCCCTTGCATATTGATATTACTGTATTCAAAACTTAAGTTATAAAAGAAAATCGTTTCTGATTAGCAAGGACAAATTTATATAAAATCATATTCAAGACAAAATATTCAGCAAGCTTTCATTGAAATTAGTTATATTTGCAAAAAAATGATCTGAATGCTCCCCTTTCTATCAAATTTCATAATTACTGCCACCACTGCATTTTTCCTCGCTTTCCTGCCGGGGTGCGCCGACTCTTCCGACCCGCTTTCATCAGAAGAGAATGTATTCGTCCCCATTGCTCCCGACTATTCAAGCCATGAAATGTGGACAGTCATAAGAAATGATTCCGCCGGCGAGGGGGCGGACGTATTCTATATACCCTCTACGTGGGAATATGACTGGTACACCGCCGATAATCTCATCTCGCATTACGCAGATCCCTCGCGACCCGACCATCGCGACCATGTGAGGACAGAGATGGACGGGGTAGCCGACTATATGGCTGACGGCAATAACTTCTACTCCCCTTTCTACCGCCACATTACTCTTGATTCCTGGGCCACCCTTAACGAAGACACTATCAACCGGCGTTATCATGACGTTGCATTCGAGGATGTCAGAGGTGCCTTTTCCTATTTTCTAAACAATTATAACTCCAACCGCCCTTTCATCCTCGCCGGTTTCAGCCAAGGAGGGAAGTCGGTCGTAGAGTTGATGAAGGTGATGGATGAAGACACAAGGAAAAGAATGGTTGCCGCTTATGTAATGGGGTATAAGGTTACACCCTCCGACATCATCAATCATCCTTACTTTAAGGCAGCTACTGACTCCCTGGACACCGGAAGCATCATCTGCTACAACTCTGTCTCAGACGTGAAATATGTCAAACCTATTGTCGCCGCTCCAAACGTCATGGGAATAAATCCCGTGAATTGGCGAACCGACGCTACTCCCGCCCTGCTCAACGACACCATAACCGTTACACTTGATCCACTCACCAAAGCGTTGGTGCTTAAAGGTTTTGACGGAAGTTATCTGCCCAACATCCTTGACATTCTCAACGTAGGAGATTATCATGGGATAGAGCCGTGGGAATACAGCGATTGCCTGAGAAAGAATTTCCGGCAACGCATACGGTCATACCGTCAGCAAAATGCAGAATAACAATATATCCCGGATGCCGGTTGATTCCGACACTCGGGATATATCGTTACATAAATTATCTTCTCTTCAATATCATCAGATGTGCATAAGCTGATTTACTCTTGCCTGAACCAATGCATAGTCAGCTCCTAATTTCTCGGCACGTCCGGGATTGTTGCCGAAATCTCCATGAATCACCTCTTGCGCCTCTTTCTCTATGCGAGCCTGATCCGCCGGCGACATTGCAGCCTTAGCGCCACTGGCTGCTGACGATTTAGAAATTTCCGGAAGCAACGAATTTTCCGAATGTATGGAAATAAGACTCTTAGCTGAATTTACAGGAGCCTTCATTGCCGCTGAAAGGGAGTTCACCGTTGACTTCGCTACCTTTACCGGACTTTTCAAAGCAAGTTCCGAGGAGGCAAGATGCGAACTCAATGGAGATCGGTTGATGTTACACATCCAGGCTATCAGTATCGCTACGGCAAAAACTCCTACAATACCTACCAGCCATGCCGCTCCCTTGACCGCGCCGTTGCTCATGCGCTCTTCTCTTGACATCGGGCCACTGTCATAGGTCATCGCTTCCTCAACCGGATTTAAACCATCTGCTAAATAATCCTGCTCCTGAATATCTGTATTCACTGCAGAAATGGGGTCGTCTTGTGTCTTCATAGTTTTGATTTTTATATGGAATTACTTAATTGCTAAAAAGAGATAGAGCTATCGCTTGATGTCGTTCAAACGTCTGGAGAAATAGGAAAGTTTATCCTTTTTTACACAATATTTGTTAACAGCAGATTCTCTACCACAAAACGAGACATTCCAATCATAATTTTACCATATAAATAATCCTCCGGTTCACTATTTACCTTTTACGGATTTAGAGTATTCACTATAAACATTAACCTTAAAAAACATCATTATGTGCTACAACGCAATTCTTCCCATCACCCTCCATTCGGACAATGCCAACACCACTCTTTTCCGCCTCACCCGGATATTCAATCGTTGGCGCAAGATGATCAAGAGTTATGAAAAGCTTGACTCCGCATCACTTGACGAGGATATAAATTTTATTTCAAAGATAGTGAAGTCGCCGGATATTAAAAATAAAATTCGCTCTGCCGCACGCAATTGCCGTGATATTGCCCTGGCTTCCGAATTCTCTCTCCATTCCCTATACAGCGCATTAGGAAAGGCTTTACGAATCTTGCGTGAAGCTCAGGAAGACAAATCTATCCAGAGAATCAGGGAAGACTATGCCAACCAAGGAATGACTGAACGCTATCGCCCGCTCTCAAAACGTCTGAAAAAAGAGAAAATCAGGCGTCTGGGAAAAGAATTAATTTTCACTGACATGGAGAATGACTCTCCTGCCACGACACGTCTCGTGAGACGCTTTATTGAAAAAAGAGCAGCCCAGACAGTCTTTAAAAACACTTGCAAAAAGGATCGTCTCTCAAATCGTTTCCGTCAGTCGGTAAGACGCGCCACATCATTCAGTCTTTTCAACGTTTCATTTACAGACTATGACGTTCATAAGCGCATCAACGCCACTCACTGGAAAGTGGTCTACTACCCCTCGAAGGGCACAAAAGTGCTTAAAGCAAAAAAATCATTTAATTCATACGAGGATGCTCTTGAGGCTGCCCAAAGATACATGAATAATCATCCGGAAGATCCAAGAGTAATGGAAGCCTATCTATGCTCGTATTGTGGAAAATGGCATATCGGACACTCTTCATTAAAAGAGTCTACAGACCTGCCTATCCAGGAAGCTATTTAGCAGCATTATAAAAAGTCATACGACCTTGCAAACTTAAGCAAGCTTATCTTTCAGCCTACTCTATCACTTACTATAATCAACGAAGGCTTGTCATAATGCATGGGAAGAATTTGGTATCCAATTCTCTCATTTTGGAACAATTTTTTACATCATCCCGATCCTAATTTGTTAAAATTTGTAAACAAACCCTCCTTCCTGTCACAATAAATCTTATTCCGTGTTAACTAATATAAATCATATAAGTCATAACCATAACCCAGGCATTATGAAGCATTTATTCATTTCTTTATTATTTTTTCTCTCCGCTGTCGTTTCTATTTCCGGAAGAACCATCACCGGAAAAGTGCTTGCCGCAAATGATTCAACCGTAATAGCTGAGGCAACCTGCCGCTTAATTTCCGACGGAAATCAAATCGCTGCATCCCGCACTGATATGGAGGGCATCTTCTCAATCCAGACCTCCTCCAACTCTTCAATTAATCTCGATATTTCAAAGCCGGGATATGCTTCCACGGGAATAATAATCGACCCGGGCACAAAAGACTTATCCATCGGAAATGTCTATCTTGATGAGACAATCACGCTCGATGAGGTGAGCGTAACAGCAGATCAAATACAGGTTTCCAAAGGGCGCACCATTATTTTCCCCTCCCCTGCCGACGTGAAGGCATCCTCCTCAGCCTTATCTCTTTTCCAGAAACTGCCGTTGGATGGACTTATCTCCAATCCCATCAACCGCACGCTCTCCATAGACGGCGGCTCGCCCATGATTCTGATTGACGGAATACCCTCCACCCTTGACGATTTCAACTCAATCAATCCCAAGGATATAGCAAAGGTGGAATATTCCCGGATCACTCCTGCGCGTTATGCCGACAAAGGCACTAACGGCGTGATCATGATAACGCTGAAAAAACGAAATGACGGAGGACAGATTTATGCCTGGGGAAGGAGTGCCGTCAATACCGCTTTCGTTGATGCAAACATCCGCGCTTCATATCATCAGGGACCCTCCCAATTCTCCCTATTCTATACCCCGTCATGGCGTAATTATCAGAAGGTCTACGACAATATCACGGAATCCTATATTGGAGATGACTTCAGAGTAAACCTGGAAGAACACGACCGCAATCCCTTCAATTACGTCTACCACACCATGCGTCTCAAATATGACTTCCGCCCCTCAGAAAAGACTCTGTTATCCGCTACCTTCCGTGCATCGCCTTCAAAAAATAAAAGCCGCTCCATAGCCCATACCCTTGATTCGGAAGTAGGGGAATATGACAATAATAATCTTTCTACATCCAAAAGTTTTTCTCCCTCCCTCGACCTGTTCCTACGTCAGGATTTCAATTCCTCAAACAGTCTTGAAGTGCAGGTGGTAGGAACGTTGAGTTCGAGCGATTACAGACGAGACAACCGGTATGAGTTTTCCGACGGGACAGATGAGCTATTCACCACCAATGCCGATTCAAGGAGACGCTCCCTTATCTCCGAAATAAGCTACATACATGATTTCAGCGAAAAGACCCAGCTCTCGGCAGGCTATCAAAACACCCTTTCTCACAGTAAGAACAAATATCTCAACACAGACTATAAACCTGTCTTGACCGAGAACAATAATTTCATCTATGCCCGTTTAGGTCAGCAGATAGGAAAAATCTATCTTTCACTATATACAGGAGCAAAGCTATTCTGGATTGAAAACGACTTGAATAAACGCCATTTCATCCGCAATCTCTCCTCCGTGAGACTGGCATGGACTATAAACTCTCACTGGAATCTACGGGCATCTTTCCAATACACACCCTCAATCCCCTCCCTGTCTGCTCTCACCGATTATCCTCAGCAGACTACACCTTATCTGATCAATAACGGCAATCCTCAATTGAAGGTGACTGAAAATTTCTATTACACCTTGAGCGCAGGCTATAAAGTCAGGAAATTCTCTTTATCCCTCTATTCAGGAATTGTCAACAGCAATAACAATGTAATAACAGACGTGAAATATATAGGCGACGGCCTGTTTCTTTCCCAATCTATAAATGCGAAAAGAAGAAGATATTTTCAAAATGAGGCATCATTTAAAATCAATGATATACATGGATTCGGCGCGAATCTGTATCTCTGCCTCATGCATTATCAGACAGCAGGTCAGGACTGGAGCCACAAGCTCACCTCTTTCGACGGAAGCATATCACTCTGGTGGAACAAAGGTCCGTTCACCATTTCCTACTGGCGTAAGCTGCCCGGGAAATATCTTAACGGTCAGACGGTAGGGAAAGATGAGAACGGAGATGCGCTTCAACTTGACTGGAACCCCAATTCACATTGGACAATCGGGGCTTGCTGGATGTATATGTTCGATAAGAAAGGCACCCGCTATCCCTCATGGTGCTACTCCGCTGTCAATCCTATGACCCGCGACAGATTCATACGCAATAACGGCAACATGATTGTTCTCTCCCTCACTTACAATGCTGACTTCGGTTCGATCTTCCGCACAGGCAAGCGCAACCTTAACAATTCCGACAACACCTCATCTCTTATCCAGTTCTAAATAGTAGGCATTAGGCTCGAGGCTAAAGGCTTTAGATATTTATAGAGCTAATATTACCTCAAGCCTTGAGCCTAATGCCTAACGCCTAATGCCTAACACCTATTTCACGAAACCGGCAAGACGGTCGAAGAAGGTCGGATCTTCGCCTGTGGTGAGGTCTACGAGTTTACCTTCCGGATTAATGATGGCTTTTGTCGGGAATCCTTCTATATTGTAGTCTTGATATAGCTTGGTGTCATGTCCGTTATAGACGTTAAGCCAGGGGATCTGGTGTTTTTTCACACCCTCTCTCCATTCTGCTTCTGACTCATTACAGTCAATGCCGATGACAACAATCTTATCGCCATATTCCTTATATGCTTTCTTCAGAGCGGGAAATCCTTTTATGCACCATCCGCACCAGCTTCCCCAGAAGTCAAGCACAACCCATTTCCCACGGAAATCTGACAGGCTGACTTGCTTGCCTTCCAGATTGGGGAGTGTGAAGCCGGGAGCCGTTATTGTGCCGGAAGCGACTTCAGCCTTTCGGGCCTCCTCTGCCCCTCTTTCACTCTGCATCTCCTCCACTTGACGGTTATAAAGTTCAGCGTAAGGCATCAGTATGGAGCGTTTAGCCTCCGGAGTCATATTATCGAATGCCTGCTTGAAATCATCGCCGCTCAGATCCAATATTGCAAAAGGCACAACGGGACTCTTGGGATGATCAGCCACAAATTTCTTGATTGCCGCATCATAGCGATCCATAATGCGTTTGGTCTCCTCTTCCGATACGCTGTCATTATTGTTGACGAGGTCCATATACTCATTCTGTATCGGCTTGGTAAGGGAAAGCATAACCGTCATGTCATCCATAAGTTCACTTCCCTTCACCTTAAATTCCAAAGGCTCAAAACTTTCTATCATCACGTCCAGCTTATCGCCCGGAGAAGCATAAAAATCAGCCTCCATGCGGCTTGCCACCGGTGATTCAATATTATATCGGGCAGCTCCAGCGGCATCCAAAGTCAGGTAAGCCATAGCGTCTTTTACCGGCAACGTGTCATATACTACCTTCAGATCCTCCTGTTTGGTGGCATTAAAGATATTGTCAATGGTTACATGGCTCACCACCAAAGTCTTCTCTTGGAAATCCTTCGGCAAATGAATTGTAACGTCTCCCTTGTCGGAGGAGCAAGAGGTGATGAGCAGACAAACAGCTGCCCCTAAAAGCAATTTTTTCATAACTATAGTTTAAAGAGTTTAAAATATTTTAACAAATTCTGTCGGCTTTAAGTTCTACTATCCCAACATTCATTAATAAAAAACCCGCACCGGCATAAAAAGAGCCGATGCGGACAAAATTGGAATAGAAAATATATATGTTTTAGCACATTTAGAATTTAAGGGAAAGTCCCAAGGATGCCGTAAAAGAATGAAGTTTATAGTCGGCAGTAAAAGTCTCCGGCTGACCGGTAATAATATTTTTGGTTGTATAGGAAGCATCGTCAACTCCCAAGCCTGCTACATACATGAATCCCACATTAATTCCAAGCCATTCCGTAGGATTGAAGCTACAGCCGAGTGTGGGCTCTATCTTAGTCATGCCCGGGGTTTCCGGGTTATAATAATCCTTATCGCACGGAGAGAAATCCACCATCATTCCGGCGCGCAATTCGAATTTTCTTGAGGCTCTCCATTCCACACCTCCGCGCACAAGCCAGGAGTTATGATAGTTCTTTTCCAGATGCTGGTTTAAATCGTCTGCCCCCTTGAATTCTATGTCAAGACTCTTATAAGCGCTCCAGAAAGTCAGCTGAGCATCCAAAGCTGCAGTCCAGCGGTCGTTATGCCATGATCCGCCAATACCTAAAACTGCAGGCAATGGCATCTCGGCAGTAAATTCTGTTTTCGACAAGCCGTCAAGACGCTGAGCGAGCATCCCCTGAATTGTAGGCTCAGTAACGGCATACTCCACATTGGCCTTACCCGCCTTGACCTTCATCATGCTCTTGCTACGGAAATTCGCGCCTATGGTTACGCTTCTTGAAATATCATACATCGCTCCCAAATTGACTCCACAGGCTATTCCCGCATTCCCTTTCAATTGAGCGGAAGCTGGAGTGATTGAGGCAAAAGATGGAACTTGAAGCTGAGGAGCCATGATATGTATGAGCTGATCAAGCTGACTGCCGCTCAAAAGCCCCTTATGCAGATCTACAGAACCCCATGTCAAAGTAAGTCCGGCACCAACAGACAGTCCGGGAAGAATGCGCCACGCCACTGTCGGCTGCACCGTAAACGACTGTAGTTTCACCGACTGATTGAGAGTAGCTCCGGGCCAATGATCGGTCCAGTTGATCGAGCTTCCGTAAGGGGTATAGACCGCTACACCGGCCTTAAGGTTATCAAGGATGCTGAATGCACCGAAAACGCTGAACGGCGTGGAGGCATCGCAATCTGTCTTATACTCCTTCCCATCCACAGTAGCGGTAGCGGTCGGCATGATAGCATTGAAAGAGGCGTCTGCCTCTACCTTATGCTCCATGAAAGCCATGCCCGCCGGATTAAAGAACTGGCTCTCGGCACCGAGTTTCAATCCGAAACCGGTGTGTCCCATGCCAAGCTGCCGGGTGCTTAACGTATTTACTTGATAACCTTCTGCGTGGGCATGGAGCGGAAATAATGCAGAAGCCGCCCAGATGGCAATCCACTTCCCTGTCTGTCTAATCTTCATATCGTATTCTAAAGTGTAAGCGAATATCGGGGGCAAAGTTAATATTTTTAAGTTTCACTTCAATGAAAAAATATGAAATTTTTTCTTTTTTTATGGTCTATTTTTCCGATTTGACCTCTTTCCTATCATTTTATCATCTTTCCAATTTCTATATTTATCCTTTCAAATCCTTTCATTTTTCAACAATCTGACGCCATAATTTGAATTTATACATATTTATTGTTAATTTTGCAGTCAATAATTCAATCATTTCTATCATGCTCACCATTGCAATTCAGAACAAGGGACGTCTTAATGAGGACACCGTAGCCCTTCTCGCCGACGCAGGGATTTCCGCCTCGGCAAGCCACCGTAAATTAATTTCCGATGCCAAGGGCTTCCCTCTTCATGTGCTCTACCTCCGCGATGATGATATCCCTCAGGCTGTCGCTATGGGAGTTGCCGACATAGGCATTGTCGGGCTTAATGAAGTCATGGAAAAAGGCTGCGATGTCGAGGTGATGATGAGTCTCGGATTCGGTGCATGCCGTCTGTCGCTCGCCGTTCCCAAGGCTGTGGAATATCCCGGCATTGAATGGTTTAACGGCAAAAGAGTAGCCACTTCTTATCCAAAGATTCTGAAAGAATTCTTCAAGGAGAACAACATCTCGGCAAGCGTCCATGAGATTGCAGGTTCGGTGGAGGTTGCCCCTGCCGTAGGAATGGCAGATGCCATTTTCGACATCGTTTCCTCAGGAGGGACCCTCATTCAAAACGGTCTGCGTGAGGAGGATACTGTTATTGAGAGTGAGGCGGTGCTTATCGCCACCCCGAATCTTGATTCAGAGAAAGTGATAGCTCTTGAGAAGCTTATGTTCCGTTTCCGTTCCACGCTCGAGAGCCGGGGAATGAAATATGTCCTTATGAACCTTCCGAAGGATAAAGTCAAGGATGCCGTCGCCATCCTCCCCGGAATGAAGAGTCCGACAATCCTTCCTCTTGCCAATCCTCAATGGGTGTCGCTCCACGTCGTGCTCCACGAGGATATTCTTTGGGAAAAAATTGAACAGCTTAAAAATGTCGGCGCTGAAGACATTCTTGTCCTTGCCCTCGAAAATCTCATTAAATAAAGATGGAACTGATTTCTAATCCACCGCGCGATACGTGGCGTTCACTCTGCGAGCGTAATATTCCTGACGATGCAGACATAGAGAACGCGGTTTGTGAAATAATCAGTCAGGTAAAGAGCGAGGGTGATGGCGCTTTGCTTTCATTTGCAAAAAAATTCGATAAATACGAAGGAGACTCCCTTCTTGTCTCTCAGGCGGAAATAGATCAACGCGCTGCCTTGGTTTCTCCCCAAGTTGCGAAAGCAATAGAGAGCGCTGCCAAAAATATTTCCAAATTCCATAAAGCCCAGATTCCTGCTCTGGTTGAAATAGAGACCACTCCCGGCGTGAGATGCATTCAACGTGCAGTGCCTATCTCCCGAGTGGGACTCTATATTCCGGGAGGACGTGCACCACTGTTCTCTACGGTGCTCATGCTTGCAATTCCCGCTTCAATCGCCGGATGCAAGGAGATTATTCTCTGCACTCCGGAGGGTCCCGGCGGCATTGCTCCGGAAATCCTCTTCGCCGCAAAACTTTGCGGAATCCACAAAGTGTTTCGCATAGGAGGAGCCCAGGCAATAGCGGCAATGGCTTTAGGCACAGAATCAGTCCCTCCGGTACATAAGATTTTCGGTCCGGGCAATCGTTTTGTTACAAAAGCAAAACAGATTCTCAGCCGTGTGGCAGCAATAGATATGCCCGCCGGTCCGAGTGAGGTGATGGTGCTTGCCGATGAATCGGCAAATCCCTCTTTCGTGGCTGCTGATATGCTTTCTCAGGCAGAACACGGACCGGACAGCCAGGCAATCGCACTCTGCTCCTCCGCGACTCTTGCTCAAAAGGTCATGAGCGAGGTGGAGCGTTTGGCAGATATGCTTCCCCGGCGTGATTCCATCGAAGGCTCGCTTTCCCATAGCCGAATCATCACTCTTCCTTCAATTGAAGAGATGACGGCATTTGCCAATGAATATGCTCCCGAGCATCTCATTATCTCAATGAACGACCCGTGGAAAATTGCAGCAGAAATATCTGCTGCCGGCAGTGTCTTTATCGGCAATTTCTCCCCGGAGAGCGCCGGCGACTATGCGTCAGGCACTAACCACACTCTCCCCACCTCAGGATGGGCCCGATCTTTCAGCGGGGTGAACATCGACAGTTTCATGCACAAGATCACGTATCAGGAACTTTCTCAGGAAGGACTTGACCGTCTCTCCTCAGTCATCACCACCATGGCACATGCTGAAGGACTTGATGCCCATGCCTTAGCAGTTGACATTCGTCTTAAGAATATCTGACATGAAGAAATCTCCGCTCAACTATATCCGAAAAAATATTATTGCCCTCCAACCCTATTCTACGGCTCGCGATGAGTTTAAGGGGGGAGATATTTCAGTATGGCTGGATGCCAACGAATCGCCCTATAATAATGGTGTTAACCGTTATCCGGATCCTCACCAGAAGGCATTGAAAGAGAAAATCTCCTCTCTTTTCAATATGCCGGCGGAGTCAATCTTTGTCGGCGGCGCGGGAAGCGACGAGGCAATTGATGTGATCTACCGCATCTTCTGTCGCCCGGCGATTGACAATGCCATAGCTATTGCCCCAAGCTACGGAGTCTATAAAGTATCGGCAGATATTAACGACATCGACCTTCGTGAAGTGCTCCTCAATGAGGATTTCTCACTCCCTGTGGAGAGAATACTCGATGCGGCGGATGCCCACACCAAGATAGTGTGGATATGTTCGCCGAACAATCCTACCGGAAATGCCTTCCCGAAAGAATCTATCCTCGATCTTGCCGACCGTTTCGACGGGATGGTTGTTGTGGACGAGGCATACGGTGATTTTTCCGACAGAGGTTCGCTTCTTCCGGAGATCTCCTCTCATCCGAACATTATCATTCTCCGCACATTCTCGAAGGCTTGGGGAATGGCAGGCATGAGAGCGGGAATGGCTTTCGCTATTCCTGAGGTGATTGACTATTTTGACAGGGTGAAATATCCTTACAACATGAGCGTCATCATTCAGCAGGAACTACTGCGCCGTATCGAGTTGGGAACGGAAAATCATATTCCGGAAATAATTGCGGAAAGGGAAAAGCTTGCCACGTCTCTTGCGGAACTCGATTGCATAAAGGCAGTGCATCCTTCCGATGCCAATTTTATTCTTGTGCGTGTGGAGGATGCTGACGCGATGTATGACTATCTCGTGAAAAATGGTGTAATTGTGCGCAATCGTTCACGTATGCCATTATGTGAGGGAGCTCTTCGCATCACCGTAGGCACTCCTGAAGAGAACGCCAGAACTCTTAAACTATTTAAGGAATATTCAAGATGAAAAATCTCAAAAAAGCAATTTTCATCGATCGGGACGGGACAATTATCCGTGAGCCGGAGGATGAGCAGATTGATTCTCTGGAAAAATTGGAGTTTGTGCCCGGCGTCATCTCCGCTCTTCGGTCGTTGGTGAACAAAGGCTACGAACTTGTCATGGTTTCAAATCAGGACGGGCTCGGCACAGAGTCTTTCCCCGAGGAGACTTTTCATCCTGCCCACAACAAGATGCTTGCCACTCTTGCCGGAGAAGGAATCGTATTCGACAATCAGCTCATAGACCGCAGTTTTCCGCACGAGAATCTTCCTACACGCAAACCGGGCACGGGTATGCTCACGGCTTACATGGACGGAAGCTACGACCTTTCCCAATGTTTCGTAATCGGCGACCGGGAGACCGACATTCAGTTGGCACGCAATTTAGGCGCGATGGGAATCCTTCTTTCCGATTCACCGGAGAATGTGGAGGGATGCGTGCTTTCCTCTACAGATTGGCAGGAGATTGCTCGTTTTATCCTTTCACACGGAAGGACAGCCGTTATTGAACGCAAAACTTCGGAGACCGATATAACCGTGAAAGTTGATTTGGACGGCAACGGCAAATCGGAAATAGATACAGGCCTTAAGTTTTTCGACCACATGCTCTGGCAGATTCCTCATCATGCCGGAATATCCCTTATCGTGAAATGCAAGGGGGATCTGGAGGTTGACGAACATCACACTATGGAAGATGTGGCAATCGCATTAGGGGACGCTTTGCTTCTCGCCCTCGGCGACAAGCGCGGAATAGAGCGTTATGGATTTGTCCTGCCGATGGATGAGAGCCGCGCCATGGCGCTTATTGATTTGGGCGGAAGAATAGAATTTCAATGGGATGTAAATTTCACCCGCGAATATGTCGGAGATACTCCCACAGAGATGTTCCGCCACTTCTTTCAGTCGCTCTGTTGCGCGCTGAAATGCAATCTTCACATTGAAGCCAAAGGAGATAACAACCATCATTTAATAGAGGGAGTATTCAAAGCTTTCGCCCGTGCCTTAAGAATGGCAGTGCGTCGAGACCCGTTCAGTTACGAACTTCCCTCAAGCAAAGGTATGCTATGATAGCGATTATAGATTATGATATGGGTAATATCCGCTCTTTGGGGAATGCCTTGGGGCGGCTGGGAGCGGAATGGGTTCTTACCTCTGACCCGGAGGTGATTGCATCTGCCGATAAAGTGATTCTTCCGGGGGTAGGCAATGCATCCGAGGCAATGGAGAATCTTAAGAAAAGGAATCTTCCGGAGATTATATGGAAACTTCGTCATCCTGTGCTTGGCATTTGTGTGGGAATGCAGGTGATGTGCCGCCACTCGGAAGAGGGGGATGCAGACTGCATGGGAATATTTGACGCTAAGGTAAAACGATTCGTTGAGCAACCTGGCATCAAGGTGCCCCACATGGGATGGTCTCCCCTCTCGAATATGGAAAGCAAGCTTTTCAAAGGAATCGAAAAGGGTTCATACGTCTATTTCGTACACAGCTATTATGCCCCCCTTTGTCCCGACACTATCGCCACATCCCGGCATCCTGAACTTTTTTCAGCAGCCCTGAAATATGAGAATTTCTACGGCACGCAGTTCCACCCGGAAAAAAGCGGTGAAGTGGGAGAACATATAATTAAAAATTTCCTTGAACTATGATTGAGATTATTCCGGCAATCGACATTATCGATGGCAAATGTGTTCGCCTGTCGCAGGGTGATTATACCAAACAGACCACTTATTCAGCCACTCCTCGCGAAATGGCTCAGATGTATGCCGATTGTGGAGTGAAACGTATTCATCTTGTCGATCTCGACGGCGCAAAAGCCGGGAAACCGTGCAATCTCAAATCATTAGCTGAAATTGCAGCTCTTGGCTCTCTTGATATTGAATGGGGGGGAGGGATAAAAGACCGCACGCATCTGGAAGCCGTGATTGAAGCAGGAGCCGACCATGCAATCATAGGGTCGCTGGCTGTGAAACAACCCCGGCTGATGGAGGAATGGCTGGAGGAATTCGGGGGAGAGAAGATTATCCTGGGAGCTGATCTCAGAGATGGGAAAGTCTCCGTAAGCGGCTGGCTGGAAGACTCCCCCCTTACTATCCACGACCTTATGTCGGGTTTCATTCCTCATGGCTTAAAGGAAGCGATCGTTACCGACATATCAAAAGACGGGATGCTTCAAGGCCCATCTACTCAGCTTTACCTCGACCTTGCGAAGCGTTATCCGGAAATAATCTTTACCGTTTCAGGAGGCATATCCTCCATAGACGATATCCTTGCTCTCGATTCCCACCATCTTCCCAGAGTAATTGTTGGGAAAGCGATCTACGAAAATCGCATCTCCCTCTCCGACCTCAAAAACCTCCTTACTTCCCGGTCTTAAGAAAGCTTCCGGCAAGATTAACAGAGAACTCAGTGAAGGGTATCTCTTAATTTTGATAAATCCGCATTTTTATCTGAAACTGTAGCCTAAGCCAAGCATAAGGTTGTTCTGTTTCTGGAAATTCAGCAACTGATAGCCTATATTCGCATACAGACCCTTGACAACTCTTATCTTGAGATTCGCCATCTGATAACTTGCACGAGTTTCCTCCGGACCGATAACATTATATCCTATGCCAATATTTACTGAAAATATGGGCATTACAAGTTCACCTCTCGCAGATATACCCAGACAAATCTGGCGCCATGCGTCCGGACGATAGAAATAAATATCTTCTGTGGTGGTTCCCTCAGCATGATTTCGCTTCAAATCGGTGCTTTCATCCCATTGCATATCCAGCGAACCTCCTACCCTTATTATTCTTGAAGTGTTCCACATAGGATTAATATCCATACCGGCGACCATGAAATGCCCCCTGAGCAAAACAGGCTCCTCTCCACCTCTGTATACCCTCTTCCTCCAGGCTCCATAAGCGGTTACATCCACTCCAAAACGTTTTTTCTTCCATGCAGTGTCCTGCCTTGCCTCTATATGATTAGTCTCCGGAGTTCCGAATGTGCGGGTGATGCCTACCCTTATTCCGGCAAGATTCACACCGGGATTAGGATATGACGTATTGCCATTGGAATAGTGAGTGAGGTCGAGTCCTGCTGTCAGAAAATAATTATCTTTTATTTTCCATCTCAAACCTGCCCCTAAATTAATATAGGCATTCACACGCGAGCCTACAATCAGATTGGAATAAGCCTCGACTCCGTTGCAAGGTTTCCATCCGGCAGCCAAGCCGAAATTCCATTCATAGTAGACCGCCAGTTGATCGGATATATTATAGACCGGCGCTCCCTGAAAGGCATAGACCGACACAGGAGTGCCTATACCTTTGGAATTGCCAAAGAAATTTGCTCCTATTCCTACACCCTGCCAGACCCCCGGGAAAAATCTTCCCTCCTTCGAATCGGACGAGAATGTGAAACCATACTTAAGATGAAGCGCCTCCGCAAAATGCGTTATGCGGGCATCCTCCATAAGAAGACTGTTCTGCATGATGTCGTCTCTGAAAGATGAGAAAGCATACGATGAGCGTGAATCAAAACTCACTTCACTCCTTATCTCCGGGTAAGCCGGGAAATTGACCGACATAAAGGCAAACGCAAGCAGCAAGATTAATTTATTTCTCATATATCAACCATCTCTAAGAATGAATCGTAAGCGCCTTTTCAATTTAATCTGAAATCTGATTATTTCGAGCGCGTCGCAAAGTTACATATATTTTCTTATTTCCCCAATCTCTCGCGGAAAAGGAGTGTGGCATATTTTTTGTAATTTTGCATATTCTTTCAATCCCGAAGTTTTTCAATCATATCTATATGACTACTATTTTCATCCTTTTCGGATCCATCCTTTTCGGATTTCTCATGCGTAAAACCACCGTGCCTTCCGTGCCGACATGGGTTGTAACCATTATCGTGTGGACGCTGCTCTTCCTGATGGGAATCTCCATAGGGTCGAATAATGAGATTATCTCCAACATAGCAAGTTATGGAAAACAGGCTCTGGTGATTGGAATATTAGCCACTGTCGGGAGCGCGAGCGCGGCTTGGATAATTTCAAAAAAACATGTAAAGGAATGAAAGGCAGCCTTCTGATAATCCTTGTGTTCGCCATAGGGCTCCTGACAGGATATTCCGGAATACTTTCCGATCCGACCCTATTGACCGACTTCTCCATGCCGGTGCTTTATGTGCTGATAGCCATCATAGGGTTTGAATTCGGCCATAAAAATCTCGTGCCCACATTGAAAAAAATCACAAGGACGGCTCTTGTGCTCCCCTTTCTCACTATCGGGGGTAGCCTCCTTGCCGCTATCATAGCCTTTCTTTTACTGGGCGGACATTCAATCAAGGATTATCTCGCCATGTCAAGCGGACTGGGCTATTATTCTCTTGCTCCTCTTCTCATAATTGATTTTAAGAAAACTTCCGTCGGTATAGATGCAGCCACAGAACTCGCCACAATAACACTTATGGCAAATATGGTGAGGGAAATAACGTCGCTCACCTGTGCCCCCTTGTTCAGGCGCTTTTTCGGTTTCTATTCCCCTATCGCGGCTGCGGGAGTGGCTTCTATTGACGTTGTGCTTCCTGTCATCGTACGCACTTGTGGAAATTCTGCAATCCCACTGGCAATTGTGCAAGGGGTTATACTGGAGATTGGAGTGCCTACTCTGGTGTTTATTTTCTGTTAACAGAAAAACTTCGACTATTAAAAATTTTCAGGGAAGTGTAACAAAATTTAGAGGATTGTGTCTTCTTAATAAAACGATTCTCTATGCGCGTCATTTTTTCCATGCTTCTTCTCTCCATATCGTCATTTATAGTCGAGGCTCAGACTTCTGACAATTCATCCCAAACTACTGACACGACTGCAACCAAAAAACTTAAGGAGGTTGTAGTCGAAGCCGAGTTACAGAAGACTGATGCCAGCAAGACTACCTACACACCTACCACGCGTGAGAAACAGGCCTCACAAACGGGTGTTGAACTGATAGACCAGATTGGAATTCCTCAGCTGATGGTGGTAAATAACACCATTCAGACCAATTCCGGTAAAGATGTGGCTGTCTTTATAGATTACATACCTGCCGGCGCCACCGAGCTGCAGGCCATGAAAATTACGGATGTAAAAAGAGTTGAATATTACGAGTATCCCTCTGATCCTCGTCTTCAAGGAAACCAGTTTGTTGTCAATTTTATCATGACCCGTTATGAATACGGAGGTTATGTGAAGGCGTTAGGCAATATGGACCTGCCTATCTATGACAGTCAACTTTTGGCAAACGGGAGGCTGCAGTATAAGAAAATGACATACGATGTGCTCGGTTACGGATGGAACAGGAATGACCATCATACAGGCAATGATTTCCTGGAAACATATCGTATTCCGCAGCAGGATGGGACTATGAAGGATTTTCAAAGATTTTCAAACACTTTGTCGGGTGTGGAGAAACGTCAGCGTTTTCAAGCCACTTTCAAAGCCACTTATAATTCCGAAAAAGTTCAGGCCGCCTCTATCATAAGCGGCAACTTCAATCATACTCCCCACTCCGACATCACGGGGAACGTAACCTACACTCCGGCAGATTATCCATCTTCGGAATATTCCTCAACATCAAATTCACTGTCGAAGTCTCTCTTCTATAACGGCTATTATTTCTTAGCCCTGTCCCATCACAATACGCTTAAGTTTACACCTTCCTACACATTTTCACACACGGATAATAATTCATCCTACACCGAAGGTGGGTTCGCCCCAATTTTCAACGGAGCGGTAGATAACACCAACTCTCTTCAGGGGTCGCTGACATTCAGTCATGACTTCGAAAAATATGGCAACCTCTCCATATCTGCCACGGGAAATTATGATTACAGCCGAACAGCCTATTCGGGAAGCGTAGAGTCATTAGAAAGATCAAAAACATGCACTGCCTCAACAAGCGCGACCTACAGTGTTGCAGCGGGCAACTTCTACGGTCATATCAATGTAGGCTGGCAATGGTATAAATCTGTTTTCTCCGGCATAAAGGATCGGCATTCAAAACCCTGGATGAATTTCTCCCTTCAATACGGGTTCAGGGAGAAACACTCAATAGCAGCTGAATTTCATTACAGCACATGGCCACCATCGGCAAACTACACAAGTGAGAATATCATACACTCCACTCCTCTCATGTACTATACCGGAAATCCAGGTTTGTTTCCGTTCAAAGCATTTGACTATTACCTCCGCTACACATGGCTTCCCAACCGCAATTACAGTCTCAGCGCCTATATTACGGCATGGAACGTGAAAGACCGTTACGTATATTGCTACGAACCCTACAGCGACGGTCTTATACGTACAATCCGGCAACCATTGGGAGGATATGTCCAAGGAAGCTACGGAGTAACAACAACCTTGAGGTTTCTCAACCGTTCCCTGGTATTCACTGGCAGATTGAGTCAGACCTTAAATCATAACGGCAAACCCTACAGCGTGAATCATTCCTCCATTAATTGGTATGCTCGGCTGCGTTATTATATCAAAAACTGGAATCTTGCACTTTATTATTCCTCTCCTAATGGATCTCCGGACGGATGCATGAACGGTATATGGGTGAAAGATAAAAGCAACTGGAACATATCCGCAGGCTGGAGCAACGTGCATTGGAATATAAGATGCACACTCTACAATCTCACCAGATGGAATTACAGAGCGCAAGGACAGAGTATGGAGAGCCATTATTACGACACTGAAAAAACATACTACAACAGCAGCTGTCACGCCAGTGCCCGACTCTCCATCACCTATACCTTCGGATTCGGAAAGAAAGTTAAAAAAGACAATGAGCCTTCCGTATCCGACCAGACCTCTTCGGGAATCCTTATGTAGTATGATTTATAAGATTTAAAGTTGGAAGGTTCTTTTTTTTTATTAATTTTGTATTCATTCATCAAATTCCCAAAGTTTTGTATTTCGTAACCCGATAATCATGAAGAAAACGTCAATCATATCATTTTCACTGCTTCTGACGAGTATTTTGGCAGGGGCTCAGACACGCATATTCCATACTTCTTCCTCCAATGTAGATCTTATTCAAGATAAAGACACATTGAAAGGGGGATGGACTGTCAGCCCCGAAATAAAACCGGATGTTCTGGAAACCACTGCCAATGTCATTACTTTTAAATGATGTCCACGGCACATTGCCTGACATTGAGGTACCTGCGGCTGATGCTCTGGAACGTGCCATGAAACTTGTAAAAAAGAAGAAATAAACATAACGTCCGGCTTATGGATGGATTAAGGCAGATATATCGGACGGCGCAAGATTTTCAGATATTCCTCGTAAGAGATAAATCGCCCTCCCATTGATTTAAGATGAGGGGTCTCAAACTGACAGTCGATTAACCTTCCACCTTTGCTTTCCATTGTTCTCGCAAGATAAATCAACGCAAGTTTGCTCGCACTCGGCACTTTTGAAAACATGCTCTCTCCAAAAAAGGCTGTTCCAAGCGTAACTCCGTATAATCCTCCGACCAACTCCTCCCCCTTCCATACCTCCACACTTGCCGCAAATCCCGCCCTATGCAGATTTGTGTAGGCTTCGATCATCTCCTCACCCAGCCAGGCACCCTCCAGCCTGATACGCTCCTCGGAACATCCCTTAATGACTTCACTGAAGGCTTTATTGATTGTGAGATTATAAATCTGTTTGTTCAATAAATTACGCATTGAGTGTGAGACGTGGATTTCATCAGGGAATATAACGAATCTCTCCATCGGACAGTACCAAAGCGGCTCGGGAGAATCGCGAAATGAAAACCATGGAAACGCTCCTATTGAATAAGCTGTCAGCAGCCGCTCCTCACTCAAATCTCCACCTATCGCGAAAAGACCGTCAGGCTCCCCGTTGCGAGGGTCAGGAAATTCAATCCCCTCATCATATATCTCATAAATCATATCACAACTTCCGATTAATCATTTCTATCAAATTAAAGAGCAGCAAACGCATGGTCAAGGCGAAATATAGGATCGGCATAGTGATTTCCGGGAACACTTTGAAACTCCACGTCAATTCCGGCACCACTCAGCAATTGGAGAATTTCGTGAGTGTCGATGCCGACTGTAGCAAATTTCTTGACCTTTGATTTTGATTCCTGATCACCGAGAAGGAAATATCCCTTCCCCGTCTTTTTAGGAATGGACAGGCTTTTTATCCAATTGACAAAACCTTCATACCAAAAGGAGCCTGATAATGAGGCGATGTTACGGAATGTATCGCACAGCATCCATTGCCATAAAGCAAACAGACCGGACATAGAAACACCGACAAGTGTGCGTTCCACATCCTCATCCATTCCAAGGTCAGTCTCTATCTTAGGAATAAGTTTCTGTTGCAAAAGTTTTAGAAATTCAGGTGACTCTCCTTTGAAGTCAGGAGTGCCTTTGGGCACCCCCGGTGCGGCCCATGGACTGAAAACATTTTGCCAGTCCATGCCGGTTACGACAACAATTGTAACCCCATACTTCTCTGCTGCCGGCTCAATCCATTCGGCAAGCATATCCATGGGATAAAGTATATATGCGATTTTGCCCTTGCTCTCTACTGAACTGCAAAGGCAATGAAGCCTGTCAATATCAATTTTATGTATCATAGTATTTCATCATATCCGGCATTTCCCTGAACCCCAAAGAAGTATATACGGGTTTTCCCTCCGCAGTGGTTTCAAGATATATCTTGCCACATCCTTGTTTTACTGATTCCTCTATCAGGCGTGATACAATATGATGTGCCACACCATGATTACGGAACGTTTCGCGCACATAAATGTTCATAAGATAGGCGCACCTCCCGGATGGATTATCCGGAGAAGGGAGTTCGTCGGTAAGGCAAACCGCACCGCACCCGGCATCCTCTCCGTCTACAGTAGCCATAAATGCAAGATGCGTGCCATTAGCTATATGGCGCGCATAATACTGCCGATTGGCGACAAGAAGACGCTTATCGGGTTTTTCACCGAAAACATTTCTTATCACCTCCTCACGCCACCGCATAAGAGTAGGGATTGCCTTTATTTCTTTCAACTCTATCATCTCACATTTTATTTATAGGAACCCACTTTCAGCACTTTAGGGAGCGCCTTCATATCTATTTTCCCACGATGGGTTAAGGGCAGTTCGTTTAATTCAACGAAAAATTCAGGCACCATGAAGTCGGTAAGTTTTGATTTCAAATAGTCCTTGAGATCGTATAACGAGAATCCCTTCTGAGGCACGATATATGCAACGAGATAATGGAGCCCGGCTTCATCAAGGAAAGCACGGACTATTCCCCGTTCCACTTCCGGATATTCATTCAGGACATTCTCCACCTCCTCCGGCTCTACACGCTTTCCGAGTATCATAACCTGTTCGTCGCGACGATGAAGAAAAGCCATGTTTCCATCAGGAAGTACGTAACCTAAATCACCGCTGCGATAGAAACGAGTCCCGTCAGGAAGCGTAACAAAATTCACCTGTTCGGGAGGATTACCAAGATAACCCCGATTGACACCTTCTCCGAAAATACAGATTTCCCCTGTTTCCCCTTTCTTCACTTCATTGAAGGCCTTATCAAGAATCTTTACCTCAACCCCTTTTATCGCCTTACCTATGGAGAAAGTTCCGTCTTCCAACGGCTTTGCATTGTCAACCCGGAAGTAATTAGAACATACGCAAGTTTCCGACGGACCGTAAGTATTATATATTCTCACATCCTTGTCGCGCAAATTTGTAATATAGCTGGCGCGGATAACATCGCCTCCGCTTATTATGAGGGTTACTGTTTTAGGCAATAGGTTCGGCCTCTTGTTTATGTCAGCGATAAGGTAAGGGAAACCGTCTATAATAGTAACGTTATGGCGAGTGCAAAAGTCCATAAGCCCTTTAAGAGATCCGTTATGGACTTCTTCAGTTGGAATGGCAAGAGTAGCCCCGTTGAGCAACGTGGTGAATACCTCCTCCACAAAAATATCGAATGAGCAGACGGAATACTAGAGCATAACATCTCCCGGACCGGTGTGCATCTCATTTTCAAAAGCCTCGCAATAGTTCACGACGGAATGGTTCTCCTGAATAACTCCCTTGGGTTTACCTGTAGTGCCGGAGGTGTAAAGGATGTATGCTATGCCATCGGGAGTAGAACGGTCTTGGTATGTTGCGGTTGCAGATTCAAGATTCTCACAGTATTCATCTGTAATGACCAATTTAACTCCGGCAGTCTTCATCATGTAGTCGATACGGTCTTTCGGAAGGAAAGGCTCAGCGGGTACGTAAGCCGCCCCGCTTTTCAGCACGGCAAGCATTGCTGCGATCTGTTCAGCACCGTGGTGCATTACAATTCCAACAAATGAGGGTTTATTATCATAGAACTTGGAGAGAATTGAATTTACCATCGCATCGAGTTGTGAATAACTTATAGTACGGTGGTCCTCCACTATTGCAGGGCTTTCCGGATATTTCATCACCATATCCTTAAAGCGGGAGTATATTGTTCGTTTGCTCATATCATAATTATTCTTTTCTACATATATAAGGCGTTAACGAACAAACTTGTTCAAACACGGGATCTCGGCAATTGGACCTTCCGGCTCGTTGAGATAGCAGCAGGAGCTATCATGCTTGTATGCGCCTTTTTCATTACTATTTTTTCTGAAAGCCCATCATCAGTAAAAATCATTCTTATATTACGAGCCTGTGCCGGAATTTGTGTATCAATAGGAATAATCACAATAATGGTTCTTGCTTACCGTATTAACAAATCCGCTATTAACGACCGCTGGAAAATTAAGGATAAGAACACGGGAGAATAACGGTTTTCCTCCTTAGGTATAGCAATTTACTTGAGGGGTATGTCATCTTATTAAATTTCTGGACTACATGGTGTGGTCCATGTATTGAAGAACTGAAACCGGAACATTTACCCTCGCTATTAGACGAGTTCAAGGATTATGATAATTTCGTATTTCTGCCAGTAAGTGTGAATCATACGAACCAAGAGCTGATTGACTTTTTTCAGTCTTCAAAAGGGAAAGAACTGGGTTGGATAGAATATATTACGGCATGGGATAAGAATGGCAAGTTTGCATCACTCCTTTCAAAGGGAGGTATTCCACTCACTATTCTAATAGATAAAAATGGAATAATTCGTATGAATGAGGCAGGAGCCTTCTTGAACGAAGAACAAAAGGCACGATTAAGAAGCAAGATTGCAGAATTACTTCCAAAGTTAACACAATGAGCCGTTTCGATTGATTCCCTGTACGTTATAGTCATATTATGAGAATTTTTTGTTAATTTTGCCTTATGAACGAGAATACCCCTATACCACTTGCGCCATCATCGCAAGACAATGAAATAATACTTTACCAACCGGATTCAACCGTAAAGCTTGAAGTCCGTCTGGAGAATGAGACTGTGTGGCTGACACAACAGCAGATAGCTGATTTGTTCGGCACTAAACGTCCGGCCATAACAAAGCATCTTGCCAATATCTATAAATCAGGTGAATTGGAGGAGAATAGCACATGTTCCATTTTGGAACATATGGGTAACGATGGCACCCAACGCTACACCACAAAGTATTATAATCTTGATGCAATATTATCGGTAGGATACAGGGTAAACAGCAAGAACGCAACATTATTCCGTCAGTGGGCTAATAAGGTTTTGAAGGAATATCTACTGAGAGGTTACAGTATCAATCAGCGATTGATGCACATGGAAAATCGCATTGATCACAGGCTTTCTGAACATGATATTCAGATAAAAGAACTGAGCAATCGAATGGATTTCTTTGTTCGGACATCGCTGCCCCCTAAAGAAGGAATCATCTATGACGGGCAGATATTCGATGCTTATACCCTTATGTGCGATCTCATACGCAGTGCCAAGAACCGTATCATCATTGTGGATAATTATATCGATGATTCAGTATTTCGTCAGCTTGATAAGCGAGCCACAGGAGTGTCAGCCACAATCTTTACTCCTTCCATAAGCAGGACACTGCGTCAGGATCTGGAGCGTCATAATGCTCAATACGCTCCGATTGAAGTAAAGACATTCCGTAGGGCTCACGACCGTTTCCTTATCATAGATGATACTGTCTATCATGTCGGAGCCTCATTCAAGGACTTAGGCAAAAAGCTGACAGCGTTCTCCAAAATGGAGATAATGACAGCTGACGAATTTATAGCTTATCTGGAGTCGTAAAGACAAGATTAAGACAATTTCAAGCAATATATAGAATAGTAGTCGGGATATTACCTGCCAACCACTGATACCACTCAAAAATTTTTGGGGTGGTAGTTTTATTATTACTAATAATCAGAGATTTATAAAGACATTTTATTTAAGTCACCACCTCCTTGCCACTCATTATCAGGAGTAATTTTGCAGTGTCGACAGCAATCAAAATCAATCCCCGGCGCCGGGATTAACAACTCAAAATTATTCCCAAATATGAAAATTTATTACAAATATATGTTGTACATTTGCATTTAATTGAGATCGTCGTATCAGTTTAAAAGAAAATTTTTTGAGTTGAGTGTAACTTTTCGGGTTGATTTTGCACCTAACGTTACAAAAACATCAAGAAAATGGAAAGTCCACCAAAAACAAGCAGGGAGTTCGCCTCTTTCATCAAGGAGCATTCCCGTATCATCAACAAGGTCTGTTGGGCATACGCTACCCCAAAAGTTCCTTATGAGGATTTACGTCAGGAAATCCTTACCAACCTTTGGTTGGGTTTAGAGCAATTCCGGGGTACGAGCAAACTGTCCACTTGGGTTTATCGGGTTGCTGTCAACTCTGCCTTAATGGCAATTCGCAATTACAAGCCGAAAGTTGAAACTCTCCCCTTTGAGATTTCTGCTGTCGATATTTCTTCGAAATCAGACGATAACAAGGCGGAGCAGCTTGCAGCCCTACACGAATTGATAAACCAACTTCTCCCGATTGAGAAAGCGATTATTCTGCTTTGGCTTGATGAGTATTCATACGAGGAGATAGCAGATATCATCGGTATCGAAAGGAACAATGTGGCAACCAAACTTCACAGGATTAAAAATAAACTCATTTCAAAATCGAAATAATATGAACTTAGACGAACTCAAAAAAAGCATGTCAACTCTC
>CAMWSM010000034.1 GCA_947176915.1 uncultured Porphyromonadaceae bacterium
AATCAGGATAAAGAATTAAAGGAGTTAATGTCCCAGGCATCTGTTATTTCAAGAAAAATTGTTCATGGTAGTCTTTAATCAAAAAAAGATGGGTATCGATTAATTTATTTAGTATCCAAAGTTGACGAATTAGTTGTTTTCTTGGATCTCTATCCTAAAAATGGACCTCTTCAACGTTTGGATATTGATAATAATGAATTAAAAAGATTATTGAGGGATTTTATAGAAGAAGGAGGAAAAGGATTGTTGGAGGACTATTGTTTTTAATATATGTTTTAATAGAAATAAAAAAATAGGATAATATGAGAAAATCATTACTTATTATGATGGCGGCTTGTTCCGGTCTCGGAGCATTGGCATCGCCTCTCACTCCTCAGGAGGCTATAGCCCGTCTGGGGGGACAGACCCGTGGCGGAAGTGACGCCACCTTAAAGCTTGCTTACACCTCGCGCCTGAATGACGGGGAGGCAGCTTTATACGTATTTAACAATACGGATGCTGCCGGCTATCTGATTTTAAGTGCGGATGACTGTGCAGCGCCTTTGCTTGGATATTCCGATAACGGCAGTTTCCGTGAAGAGGAGATGTCGCCGGAGATGAAATGGTGGCTTGGAGAATATGGACGTCAGATCGAATATGCCAAGAGCAGAGGTTTTAAGGAGTATGTGGCTCCGTCAACAAGGGCAGGAAGAGAGACTGTCGCTCCTCTTATAAAGACAAAATGGAATCAAAGCGAGCCTTATAACGGAATGACACCCATTGTGGATGGGAAACATTGCGTAACAGGTTGTGTCGCCACTGCTACCGCCCAGGTCATGAAATATTGGAATTATCCCGAATATGGGAAAGGGGAGAGCACTTGCTATGTTTCAGATTCTTCCGGAGGGGAAACTGAGGAGACAATGACCTTCGGGGAGCAGAAATTTGACTGGGATAATATGCTCGATGTCTACACCTCCTCAGCTACTCAAGCTCAGAAGGATGCCGTGGCTTACCTTATGAAGTCATGCGGATATGGCGTTCACATGAATTATACTCCCGTAGAATCGGGTGCGGCGGATCTTTATGTTGCTTCAACTTTGATAGATAATTTCGGGTATAATAAAAATATACAGTATTGCAACCGGAATAATTATGATCCTACAGCATGGGATGAGATGGTGTATGCCGAGCTTGCCTTGAAGCGTCCGGTGGTTTATGGCGGACAGTCCACTCAGGGGGGACACTGTTTTGTATGCGACGGCTATGACGGCAACGGCATGTATCATTTCAACTGGGGCTGGGGTGGCATGAGCGACGGCTATTTCTCCCTCAATGCCCTTAATCCGAATGATCTTGGAATTGGAGCTAACGGAGGAGGGTATAATTTCTATCAGGATATAGTAAGGGGAATCCAACCCACCACTTCAGAATATCTTGGAACGTCGCTTTGTGTGGATGGAAATATCTCCGGCACTATGAAGGCAAACGAATTATTGATCAACGTTCCTGTCTTGATAAATTATGATGGGCAGACACTGAATTTTGATCTTGGCGCTTCGATAGAACCACTTGATGGTGGAGATACCACATATAAGGCCTCGGTGGATGCAAAAGGGATAGCATTGCAACCACTTTATTTTCTCAGCAATGCTACTATATCAATAATCCTCAGCACTGCACTTCCTGACGGATCGTATAAGGTTACATTGAGTTTCTGTACGGCAGGCGGGAAAGACTGGCATCCTGTTTTAGCGTCTCAATTGGGATATAATTATTTGATAGTAACTAAGAAAGGATCCAAGTTTACGGTTGCTCAGAATAAGAGTCAGAACATAAAGATTGAGGATGGAGGGGCAGTCGGAACTCTTGCATACGGTCAGGCATCGAAACTTAATGTCAAGGTAAGCAATCCTACTGATCGTGAGATTACGGTTGCTGTTTATCCTGTCTTGTGCAATAACAATCAACCCGTAATGATTGCTCAGGGTCTAACCCTCAATATGAAGGCAGGAGAGGTGATCGAACAGGAATTTAACTGCCTGTTCTCACCGTATAATGGAGCTGCCGCCCCGACAGAAACGACAACCTACACACTGCGTTTTTATGATCCGTCGGTCTATAATGAGGATGGCTCTATGGAGTTTTATCCCGGTTTCAGTAAAACGGTAACTATGGAAGTAGGGGGAACGCCGAAACTTGAGGTTGAAAACTTCGATATGCCCGGACTGGAATATTCAGTAATGAACACTACGGCAGGTCCTATTAAACTTTACTCGGTAACAGACATAACGAAGGTGCCCGTAAGTCTTACTCTAAGCAATAGCGGTGGATATTTTGCAAATAGTGTTATTCTGGTGCTTTACAAACAGAATGGCACAAGTACAAGCTATCCATATTTCGGAGAGTATACTTTCCCGGATGTGTTAGAAATCGGAAATGGAGAAACCAAGACTCTGAATACAGAGTTTAATATTCCGGAATTGACCGATGGCAATTACATAGCCTCTCCGGCAATCGGTTATAATTTATTGGATGGAGATATATACTTTAAGGTAAATACATCAGGAGTAGATGAGGTTTATATGGATACGGATATGAAAATAGACTTCAACCGTGCTACAGGAAACCTGACTCTCACTTCTCCTTCAGCAATTTCATCAGTAGAAGTATATATGCTGAACGGTTCGAAAGCAAATCTTCAGGTAGAGGTTGCAGGCAATGTCGCATCGGCTGATATGAGCACGCTTTCATCCGGCATTTATGTTGTGAAGATGACTACTGAAGATGGCAAGTCAATGACTTCAAAAGTGGTAAAGTAAGGAAGTAATCCACTAATCATAAAAACAGGGTTTATCAAATTTGATAAACCCTGTTTTTATGATTAGTGGGGGGATGGGAGAGTATAGCGCGTGGTTTAACGCTCCCGGGGGAAAGGGACTGCCCCCTCTCCCGGGGGAGGCGGCTATTTCCGAGGTTTGCGTATTTTCTTACTTGGGTCGGAATATCCTGAGAGAATCGGGAGAGAGAGGTTGTATTTAAGAGCGAGAACCCGGAGAAGGATGATGGTTGCTGCGCAGGCGAGTTGCTGGGTGAGATCGGAGAAACCTGTCTCAAGAAGAATCCAATATACCAATGCACCGGCAAGGCATGCTGTGGCGTAGATGTCTTTGCGGAATACCAATGGCTCTTCGTTAATGAGAATGTCGCGAATCACTCCTCCGAAAGCACCGGTTATGATGCCCATGACGGTAGCAACCCACATTGGGTAATCAATGGCAAGTGTCTTGTGAATGCCTATGTCGCAAAAGAGAGCAAGCCCGATGCTGTCAAAAATGAACAGTATCTTATCCTGACTCACGAGCAATTTCCGAAATACGATAACTGTTATTAAGGATAGGGCAGTGGCAGCCAGATACCACCAGGTTTGCATCCAGAAGACAGGGATGTCGAGAAGCAGATCACGCAGTGTTCCTCCACCGATGGCTGTAACGAGTCCGATAGTGTAGGCGCCAAACCAGTCGAAACGTTTAGTGGCAGCCAAACGGATACCCGAAATTGCGGCTGCCACTGTACCAATCGCCTCAAGGATGAAGGGAAGATTTATTTCCACCATACTTCAGACAATATTTAATGTATTTAAAAAGAATTTTTATTCAAGGAAACATAGCACAACGAGCTGTGCGACAATAACACGCATGAACATCGTGAGAGGGTAAACCGTGGAGTATGCAACAGCAGGAGCATCGTTGTTGGCAACCTTATTTGCGTAAGCCAATGCAGGTGGATCGGTATAGTTACCACTCATCATACCAATTATGCTGAGATAGTTCATCTTATATTTACCACGGGCAATGCAGCCTACTACGATAAGGGGCACGACAGTTATTATAAAGCCGTAGCCTACCCACATCGCGCCATGAAGATTGAAAACGGTGGAGGCGAAGTTCTTTCCCGCAGCTATCCCTACGGAGGCAAGGAAGAGACAGATGCCTATTTCACGCAGGAGAAGGTTGGCAGCCGAGTTTGTGTATGTAACAAGATGGAATTTATGGCCGTACGCTCCAATGAGTATGGCAACCACAAGCGGACCGCCAGCCAGACCTAACTTCATTGGCACTGACATTCCCGGGAATTGAATTGGGAGAGAGCCTACAAGAATGCCTAAGAATATGCCGATAAACATAGTGATGAGATTAGGCTCATTGAGGCGTTTCATGGAGTTGCCGAGCTTGCGGGCAAGAAGGTCGATATGGTCAAGCTTACCTACTACAGTGACACGGTCGCCGATCTGCAGACGGAGGTTAGGGCTTGCCAGAAGATCCATGCCTGCGCGGTTTACGCGGGTTACGTTGAGCTGATAGGCATCATGGAGATGTAGCGAGCCAAGTTTTACTCCATTATATGAGGGTTGAGTTACAACGATTCTACGTGAAACAACCGGACCCTCATCCATAGGCCATTCCATGTCAACTTTCTGTCCTATAAAACGAGAGAATAGCTCTACATCCTGCTGGCCACATACGATAAGACAAAGGTCGCCTAATTCAATAGTGTCGTTGGCTGTCGGGACAATGACCGTGCCGTTCGGCTTGAGGATGCGCGAACAGGTGTAATCACACGAAATGAGAGTGTGGAGTTTCACCATCGAAAGTCCTGACACGAGTTCATTAGTAACCTTGAAGGTATTGATTGCGGGCGCCTGTGTGGAAGCCTTTTTCTCATCTTCCACTTCTTTAATCTCTTTGTCAATATCAATCTTGAAAACAGCTTTCAGGACAATCATTGTAACAATGATTCCGACAACTCCGAGAGGATAGGCGGCGGCATAGCCCATTGACATCTGCTGGCTTATGTCGTAAGCCTCCGCATTAACCTGAAGGATTGTCTGCTGGGCGGCACCGAGAGCGGGAGTGTTGGTTATCGCACCACACATCACGCCAATCATATCGTAGATGGAAGTGCTTCCATTACTTCCACCTTGCAGGAAATAGATGGTGAGCATTATTGCGACGTTGAGCAGAATTGCAAACATCGCAAGCATGTTCATTCTGAGTCCACCCTCCTTAAATGATGAGAAGAAACCGGGACCCACCTGCATACCGATGGAGAAGATGAATAAAATAAGACCGAACTCACGCAGGAAATGCAGTGTGTTTCCTTCCACAGCATAACCGAAATGTCCGAGCAGAATACCCACAAAAAGCACAAACGTTACTCCAAGCGAAACTCCGAAAATCTTGACTTTGCCAAGAAAAATGCCGGCAAAAATCACGAAGGAGTAGAGTAGGACCGTGCTTGCAAGCGACATATTGCCGGGACTTAGCAGATCGAAAAACCAATCCATAAAAATTAGAAAAAGAAATTAATTGTTAGTTGAAAAACCATCCTTGAGGGGTGGCGAGTGAAAATCGAGTGCAAAATTAGCGAATTTTTACGATATAATTATTAAATTTGCAGATGTAAAAAATAGAAAGAACCAAACTTTTCAGGCAATATGAAAAAAATACGTGCAGCCATAGTGGGCTATGGCAATATCGGGCGCTTCACTCTCGAGGCGCTTGAGGCAGCTCCTGATTTCGAGATTGCAGGAGTTGTGCGTCGTGATGCTTCCAAACGCGAGGATATTCCGGCTGAGATTCCGGTGGTGGAAAATATTGACGAATTGCAGAATGTAGATGTGGCTATTCTTGCTACTCCCACCCGCAAGGTAGAGGAATTTGCAAAAGAGATACTCGCCAAAGGAATCAACACCGTTGACAGTTTTGACATTCACGGACAGATCGCAGCCCTTCGCAAGAGTCTGGGAGCAACTGCAAAGGAACATGGAGCGGTAAGCGTGATTTCAGCCGGCTGGGATCCGGGGAGCGACTCGGTTGTCCGCGCTCTTCTGGAGGCAGTCGCCCCCAAAGGAATCACCTATACTAATTTCGGTCCGGGCATGAGCATGGGTCATACTGTTGCTGTCAAAGCTGTTGAGGGCGTGAAGGCTGCTCTGTCAATGACAATTCCTGTTGGCACAGGCATTCACCGCCGCATGGTGTATATTGAACTGGAACCGGGGCATGATTTTGCAACAGTTGCAAACGCAATCAAGACTGATCCCTATTTCGCATCTGATGAGACTCATGTCATGCAGGTTGAGAGTGTCGATGCCCTGAAGGATATGGGTCATGGCGTTAATCTCGTAAGAAAGGGTGTGAGCGGCAAGACTCAGAATCAGCTCTTCGAGTTTGACATGAAGATCAATAATCCGGCATTGACCGGTCAGGTGCTTGTCTGTGTAGCGCGTGCCTCCATGCGTCTGCAGCCCGGTTGTTACACCATGATAGAAATTCCGGTGGTGGATCTTCTGCCAGGCGACCGCGACGAATGGATTAAACTCGTCTGATTCTTGATGATGAATTTGATAGAGGGAGTTATAAGGGAACTGACCTCCCTTGAAGTCAATCTTGTAAACAGTATCTTCCGCCTCGTGCTGAGCATGGTGCTCGGCATGGTGGTGGGAGCGGAAAGAAAGCGTAAGGGTCAGGTTGCAGGCATACGTACTTTCGCCCTCATCTCAATGGGTGCGTGTCTGGCAATGATTCTCTCGATTTATGTCCCTCAGGAATATATGGGACTTAAAAACGGCGACCCCGGACGAATAGCTGCGCAGGTTATAACCGGCATAGGTTTTCTTGGTGGCGGTGCTATGATCCACATGAAGGGTGCCGTCAGAGGATTGACTACGGCAGCCGGAATTTGGATGACGGCGATTATCGGAATGGCAGTAGGAATCGGGATGTATCTTGTCTCGATCGGAGCTACTCTTCTTATATTGCTAACCTTGGTAACCTTCGAGCAATATGAGAAGCGCAGAAAGTTAGGACAGGTGTCGAAAGTAATAGGACTTACAATTAAGGGAATCCATTACAATATAGAGCCTTATAAAGAAGTGCTCCATCAGAACGGCATCCATCTGTCAACTTTCTTCGTGGAATATAATTATGAGAAAAATGAGACGGATTTGAATCTCGTGATTCTTGCTCATGCCTATAGCAATCTTATGCCCCTCCTTCTGGAGGTCAGCAAGGTCTCCGACACAAAGAAATTGACATTGTCAAGCCAGATAGACATTTAAAGAAAGTCATTAAATAAACAGGAGAGGCAGCGTCGTAGAGTATGACGCTGCCTCTCTCTTTATAATATTTAGTCGTTCTCCAGGGTACGCTCCCGGGGGCAAGGGACTGCCCCCTCTCCCGGTTTACATCAGTTTGCGGTAGCGGATGCGGTGGGGGGTGTCGTTGCCGTCTCGTTTTTTCTTAAATTCCTCGTAGTCGGAGTAGGAACCTTCATAGAAAGTTACTTTACTGTCTCCTTCAAAAGCGAGGATGTGGGTAGCGATACGGTCAAGGAACCAACGGTCGTGGCTGACTACCACTGCACAGCCGGCAAAATTCTCAAGACCCTCTTCAAGGGCACGCAGAGTATTGACATCAATGTCATTGGTGGGCTCGTCAAGAAGGAGGACATTTCCCTCCTCTTTGAGTGCCATCGCAAGATGAAGGCGGTTTCTTTCACCACCGGAAAGCACTCCAATTTTCTTTTCCTGATCGGCTCCCGTGAAATTGAATTTGGAGAGATATGCCCTTGCATTCATATCCCTTCCTCCCATCCGGAAAGAGTCTACGCCTTGGGAAATGACTTCATAGACTGTCTTTTCAGGAGAAAGATCTTTATGATTTTGGTCGACGTAGGCAATCTTGACTGTTTCTCCAACCTCAAAATCACCCTTATCCTGTTTTTCAAGACCCATTATAAGACGGAAGAGAGTTGTCTTTCCTGCACCGTTAGGTCCGATCACACCGACAATACCATTCGGAGGAAGCATGAAATTAAGATCATTGAAAAGCAATTTATCATCGTAAGCCTTAGCAAGCTCCTTTGCTTCAATCACCTTATTTCCGAGGCGCGGACCATTGGGGATGAATATCTCAAGTTTTTCCTCACGCTCCTTCTGGTCTTCATTGAGAAGGCGATCGTAGCTCGAAAGACGGGCTTTACCCTTTGCCTGACGAGCTTTCGGAGCCATTCTTACCCATTCAAGCTCACGTTCAAGAGTTTTGCGGCGTTTGCTTGCCTGTTTTTCCTCCTGAGCCATCCGTTTGGTCTTCTGATCGAGCCATGAACTGTAATTGCCTTTCCATGGGATTCCTTCTCCACGGTCGAGTTCAAGAATCCAGCCGGCAACATGGTCGAGGAAGTAACGATCGTGAGTCACGGCAATGACTGTGCCGGGATACTGCTGGAGATGTTGTTCAAGCCAGTCGATAGATTCGGCATCAAGGTGGTTGGTGGGCTCATCAAGCAGAAGAATATCCGGCTGCTGAAGGAGGAGGCGGCAAAGAGCGACACGGCGACGCTCACCGCCTGAAAGAACGGCGATCTTCTTATCATCCGGGGGACAACGAAGGGCATCCATAGCGCGTTCAAGTTTATTATCAATATTCCATGCATCGCACGCATCAAGCTTATCCTGAAGTTCAGCCTGACGATTGATAAGCGAATCCATCTTGTCGGGATTCTCAAGCACCTCGGGGTCAGCAAAAGCATTGTTGACCTCATCATATTCCTTAAGAAGGTCAAGGACAGGCTGCACACCCTCCTGCACCACCTCTTTAACAGTCTTTTCAGGATCGAGTTTAGGATCCTGCTCAAGATAGCCTACAGTGTAGCCGGGAGAGAACACCACGTTTCCCTGATAGCTTTTATCGATGCCTGCTATTATCTTCAGGAGAGTAGACTTGCCTGATCCATTCAGACCGATAATGCCAATTTTTGCTCCATAGAAGAATGAAAGGTATATATTTTTTAGAATCTGTCGCTGCGGGGGTATGATTTTGCTTACCCCTACCATTGAAAATATTATTTTTTTATCGTCTGCCACGGTGGAAGAAATTTAAATTGAAAATTGAAAGTTGAAAATTGAAAATGAAAGACAGGTTTAATGCCTCGCGCCTAACACCCAACACCTAACACCCAACACCCAACACCTAATGCCTAACACCTAACACCTACTGCCTCTTGGTTCGATAATCGCAATGCACTTTCCCCTTTGCGATATTGGCGAGTTTGCTTTTAATCATCTGCTTTCTGATGGGATTGATACGATCAGTGTATATAGTGCCGAGCAGATGATCATATTCGTGCTGGATTATCCGGGAGGCAAAACCTGTAAATTCCTGTTCATGCTCCACGAAATCTTCATCAAGCCAGTTAAGACGAATATGTTCATATCGCTTCACATTTTCGGAAAGCCCGGGTACTGAAAGACAGCCCTCATCACGTCCGACGAGCGGACCATCCTCAATAATCTCTATTTCCGGATTTATCGCTGCAATCTTCAGCCCCTTGCATTCAGGGAAGTTTTCCGCAAGCACATTTCCGTCGATAACAAAAAGTGAGATCGGAAGACCCACCTGAGGAGCTGCAAGCCCGACGCCATCTGAATGATACATTGTTTCAAACATATCAGCCACGAGTTTCTTTAAATCGGGATAGTTTTCCTCAATCTCCTCCGTTTCTTTACGTAGCACGGGCTGACCGTATAAATAAATTGGTAATATCATTATTATAAAGAATTATTTATCTAAAAGGATTAATCGAAGAATCCTTCAGTAACCGCCTGCTCCTCCACTTCACCGGAAGAGACATATATTTCTCCTTCGCAAGGATTGAAATCTGCCGGGAATTCAAATTTTGCAGATTGAGAGTAGGGGAGCTTTTTATCGGCATATACCTTTTGCATGTAATAGCCATAGACCGGTAGTGCTGCACGAGCACCCTGACCGAGAGCCATGGTGTTGAAATGGATATAGCGTTCTTCGCCTCCGACCCAGACTCCAGTAACAAGGTCGGGAGTAAATCCCATGAACCATGAGTCGGAATTGGAGTTGGTTGTACCGGTCTTGCCACCCATCTGGGCTGATATTCCATATCTTCCACGCAAGGAGGCAGCCGTACCGCTATCTACTACATTAAGCAGAATTGAAAGGATTTTGTAATAAGCCTTTTCGCTCGTAACCTCACTGAGATGGGGAGCGGCACTATATATAAGGTTGCCTTGATTGTCTTCGATGTGAGTTACAAACACCGGATCTACCCTCATTCCCTTATTGGCAAAAGTTGTGTAAGCCCCTACCATTTCCTTGACCGGGACATCAACTGTGCCGAGGGCAAGGGGAAGGGTAGGATCAATGTGTCCGGTTACTCCGAACATTCTCATTTTATTAGCAAGATTTTTCGCACCCAACTCATAAACGAGACGTGCGGAAATCCAGTTGTTTGAATTTGTAAGCGCCCAACGAAGGTCAACCATTTCCCCGACACGGGCGCTTCCGGAGTTTCTCGGCGACCAGTTTCCGAATGTGGGCTGAGTGTTGGAGAAGGTAGAGCATGGAGTATAATCCTGTTCCATAGCGAGGGTATAAAGGAATGGTTTCGCAGTAGAACCGATCTGTCTCTTACCTCTCGACACCATGTCGTATTGGAAATAATTGAAGTCAGGACCTCCAACGTATGCTTTGACATGACCGTTCACAGGATCCATGCTCATCATTCCGGTGCGCAGAATTGATTTCATGTAAAGCAATGAATCGTAGGGGGTCATTGTAACAGTCTTTGACCCGGGGCGATACTTTCCGTTTTCCTTAATGTAGGTAAACACGTCCATAGTATAAGGTTTATGGAAAGTTTTTTCGATTTCGGCTTCCGACAGACCGGCATTTTTAAATATTCTCCAGCGCTCAGTTTGCTTCATTGCGTTTTTGATGAGTTTCTGCACGCCGGCAGTGCTCAGCTCGGAAGTATTGGTGGTGTATGGACCAGTGGATTGTCCCTTTTTTTCTGCCCAGAAAGCAGGCTGGAGCGTACCCCCGAGGTGTTCATACACCGCTTCTTCGGCATATTGCTGCATACGCACATCGATTGTGGTGTAAATTTTCAAGCCATCGGTGTAAATATCGTAGTAGCTGCCATCCGGTTTTGGATTCTTTAAAATCCAGCCGTATAGGGGATTATCTGCCCATTGGGTGGAATCTGTGTTCCATTGTCCGAGAGCCAGTGTATAGCCGAGATTACTGCTGTAATTTTTTCTGAGCGGTTTTACCGGTTTTTTGGCGGTCATGAGATGACGAAGTTCTTCGCGAAGATACGGCGCGCCCCCTTCACGATGATCTACACGATGGTAATCGAGTTTCAAGGGGAGGGCTTTTAGCGAATCCGCTTCTTCCCTGGATATTGAGCCGGCTTTAGCCATCTGCTCAAGCACGACATTGCGACGTTCGCGGGTGCGTTCTTCGTGTCGGAGAGGATTAAAGTAGCTGGGATTTTTCAACATTCCAACGAGCATTGCCGCTTCCTCAGCCTTAAGTTCATGAGGCTCTTTGCCAAAATAAACATTGGCTGCCGTTTTTATTCCCACGGCATTATTGAGGAAGTCAAAGCGATTGAGATACATGTTTATGATCTCCTCTTTAGTATAGAATCGCTCAAGCTTGATTGAAATCATCCATTCGATTGGTTTCTGCATCGCTCTTTTGAAGATGTTGGAAGAGGGACGGGAATAAAGTTGCTTGGCAAGCTGCTGAGTGATGGTAGAGCCGCCTCCGGAGGATTTGTCGCCAAGAAGAAGTGTTTTAACACCGGTTCGTCCGAGGGCAATGAAGTCAATTCCGGAATGGGAGAAGAAACGTTCATCCTCAGTTGCAATCAAGGCGTCAATGACATAATGGGAAACCTTTTCATAATCGGAGTTTACTCTATTGCCTGCGCCTGCAAAATAACGTCCGAGTTCAGTGGTTCCGTCGGAGGCAATCACGACAGAAGCCAGTTTATCGTGAGGATCCTCTAATTCCTCAATAGGGGGCATATAACCGATCACCCCGTTATAGATCAGGAGGAGAAAAAGAGCGATTATTGCTCCGAGGGAGAGGAACGAAATCCAGAGCCATTTGACAATGGAGCGATTGCGAGCCACACGTTTACGCGCGGAAGGATCAATATCCGATAAATCTTCTAAAGATGTTTTTTTGCTATTGAATTGGTTATCAGCCATTATTCTTATTAGTTAAGAGGGTTGAAATCGTGCTGTCATCTTTAAGGAGAGGATGAGGCACAATTGCAGGAATCAAATGCAAAATTACAAAAAATATCGGAAATTGAGAGTCTGAAGCTCACAAAATATGTTAAGGCTGACTTTCCTGAAATTCGTCGAAAGATTGTTGGTGGATTTGAAGCGTATTAAAGTCAGAGTTTAATGTCGGCAATGTCTACAATCTTGTTCACAATAGCATAAATTGTAAGGCCTGTGGCAGAATGAATTTCAAGCTTGCGGGCGATATTTCTCCTATGGGTTATGACAGTGTGAATGGAGAGGAAAAGCTTGTCGGCTATTTCCTGATTCGTCAATCCTCTGACCACATGAGATATAATTTCTTTTTCACGATTTGAGAGACTCTCCTTTTCCTCATTGGGATAGGAGGAGATGCAGAGTGATTTGATTTTTCGGGAAATAGTATCGAGATCGTCAATGACAGAGATCACCTCATCGAACAGGGAGGCAGCCTGCGGATTCAGCTTCCCTGTCTCGATGGCTACGATGCGGGTTTCGGGGGCGTTATTCTCCTCTTTCCAGGCCACCGGATTGAAGATTCCTCCGAAAGCAGGATTGACAATTATTATGTCGGGCGAGGAGGCTTTTGCGCATTCCTGGAGATCAGTAGTAGTCTTAACTTCAATGATATTTGCCTGAAGCCCCGGGATTCTCCGGATGCATTGGGAGAATCCTGAGGAGAGGACAGGGGAAGTTTCAGCAATGACAATATGATTTTTTTCTTCGCGAGACATAGTTTTTCAGAGAGTGGATTATACAGATGAGATTAAAGGTTATCTTTGAGCCGTGAGCGTTCAAGTTGCATTATTGCGGGCACAAGAAGGCAATCTTCCACTTGACAATGGCTTTTAAGTTCCTCTTCACATCGATAGATGTTATAGAGGGCATCATTAAGGGTATTTGTGTCGGAGGGTTCAGGACAGTATCTGATTATCAAACTTTTTAATTCTTTAAGTTTCAAATTAACCTGTTCATGATGATCGCTGTATGTCGTGATTTTGTAATCAGTGCAGTCGGAGCCGTCAATAAGGGAGCGGACATACTTGAAGACGGTCTTTTCCTCATATTCCATGTGTGTTCTTACCTCACGGAGATATTCGTCGAAAAATTTGAGGATTAGAAAAGAGACGTCGTCAGAGCGCAGGCTTATCCCCTCGATAAGTTTTCTCCTTATTTCAGGGAGGAAATATTCAATAAAATAGATGTGGCTCTGGCGCAGATAATGAAGGAGAGATTCCAGCGAGACATCGGGAGCGGAGTCATAGATGGCGAAACCATCCATTACGAAATTGACGACAGTGAGGAAGGTGTTACAATCGACTCCATTAATCCGACAGGTTTCTTCTACCGTTTTATCGCCGAACCCAACGGGTATTCCGAAACGGCTCATCACTTGAATGAGCTGATAATTATCGGAAATAATATTCGCCATTTTATCATTGGCATTATATCGGGCATTTTTAGACTGTGTCAGCATTATGAAGAAGATGTTGGATAAAAACCTAAAGGTTCCATTCCAATAGAGAGAAGGAACCTTTAGAATACTCAAAAATAACTCTAAATAACTAATAACTCAAATCCTGAAGCTTTCGTCAGCAAATCCGAATGCTTCCAAAGAGGAGTAAACTCATCTTTTACGCTTGCAAAATTACAAACTAAAAGGAATCCGGACAATCACCATTGATAGGTAATTTTAAGATATGGACTACTAAGAAAAGGTTATGCAGCCAATTGAAAGCAAATCATATTACTTTTTCACCGAGAATCCAAATTTTCCAATAATCTCTCCTAATCCATGGTAAAGTCCGTGGGAATAGGCAAGCAGATCGGCATCTTCAAGAGAGAATTTACCTGTTTGTTCATCAAGATATCTCGTATCCGCACGTACATTCATAACTTCGGAGATAAACATATCGTGAGTGCCGAGACGCATCACCGATTTCACTCTGCATTCAATCGACAGTGGAGACTGCTCAATCGTGGGAGACGCGACGGTTTCTCCGGGAATTGGAGTTAGTCCGGTCTCTTTCCATTTATCGTAGTCGCGTCCGGAACGAACGCCAACCCAATCCGTAACACGCGCCATTTCCACTGTAGTAAGGTTAATGGTAAACTCCATATTCTCAATGATGAGAGGGTAGGAAGCCCTTTCAGGGCGCACAGAGATATAACACATAGCAGGGTCAGAGCATATTGTGCCGACCCAGGAGACGGTGAGCATATTCCAGTTTTCAGGTTTATCACCGCAGGTAACGATAACGGCGGGAAGGGGATAAATCTGAGTTCCCGGTCGCCAAGATACTTTTGCCATAAGTAGGTAAAATGTTAAAATATTAAGATAATAAGGGGGAGAGGAGGGTCAGAACTTATAGGAAGCCATCAGAGAGAAGGCAATGGAATTTGATTTTACCGGGAGGAAGTCGCGGTAGTGAGAGGAGCGGCCATAATTTGTCAGAAGAAAAGTGGCAAACAGATGTTTGCGTATCCTCCAGTCGAATCGTGCCTCTGTCATATTTAATGAAGCCACCGATTTATCGCCCATTACATTAAGTTTCCGGAAATTCACCACTCTAAGGTCTGTGCCGTAAATATAACCGATCCATGTGAAGAGACGATAATAATTATGAGAAACAGACAATGCGCATCGGTTTTTATGAAACACCAGGTTTACTCCACCCTTAAGCGAAAAACCGGACGCCCAATTGTAATTCCTGTCATCGGTGGTATAGTGGTCTGAAAGAATTGAACCCAGCAAAATGACATTCGCATGAGCGAAGCAATCGAAAGTATGGCTTTTCCTGTCAATATCCCGGTAAAGAAAGCCGCCTCCGACAGAAGCCGGTATGCCTAATTTGAAAGGCACTTTGTGGAGAGTGCCAATGGTGTCGCTGTCATAGAAATCGAAATGCTGGTAAAGTCCTATGCTTCCTTTTGAATCATATTTATCAAAGAGTTCGCGGGCGAGCAGACGGCCTTTAAGCTCTATTTGTGTGAGAAAAGGCTGAGTTTTCATCACCTGAAGTTGAGCTTTGAAAGTGAAATAATCGTAAGGAGATGATGATTTCAATTCAAATCTGTCGCCATATTCGGCATCTACCTGAAGGGCAAGCCCCTGATGCATATCTCTGAAATGGCCGTTATATTCCAGAGCCTTGTAGCCGATTGATGCTCTGAGGGCGAAATTTGGCTGTCCGAAAAGCCTTCCTCTTGTCGGACGCACTTTCCATGCCTCCCCGGAAATGATGCGGTTTATTTCCTTCATAGGAGATATGATGAAACATGCAATCTCTCTTCCGGCGCGCGCCCCGCCGGTAAGTCGGTCGTCAAGCACGGCGTCAGAAGCCCGGAACATCACCTCACCCAGAGCCGCTCCCCCGATAGGGGTGGCAATGAAATCGTTGGTGGAGGGATACTCCCTTTCCATAAACAATTCCCACATACCGCTGCCGGCAATTGCAAATAATTCGGACTGCCAGAAGTTAAATCCGTTGGCACGCCCCGCATTATAATATAAGGAGCCGTTATAGGGATGAGCAAACGTATTTGTTCCCAGTTTGTCATTATCCCATTTAAAGCCGGTCTTGAAATTGTCCTTAATCGTGTTGAGGCTGATATAGGCAAAGTCACCATGTTGAATAAATCTGTCGAATGCCCAAAGACTGAGGTTTAATCCGGCAACCTCGGCAGACGCTCGCCAGAAATGTTTTTTCGACATTCTTTCAACATCGGCAGAATCCGGCGGAATCTCCTCAGTGACTCTCAAACGAATTGGAATCTGAGAACTACAGTCAAAGGAAAGAAGGAGTCCTGTCAGAAGGAGTAAAAGAAGTTTCAGATGAGAAGGATTAATTTTTTTTATCATAAAGGGATCAAAAGGACAGAGAAAAGAAACTGTCCGATATATATGAAACAAAAAAAACGTGTCAAGGTAACACCAAGACACGTTTTTTTGTATTTTCACCGTGGAAAAATTCAGGGCGGCTATTATTTGTCAGCCCCCATATCGGAGATGACACGTTTGATTTTTTCTTCAGCTTTCACCACAGTAGCTTCATAATCAGCCTTTGAAGGCATATCCTCACGCACCTCTACATAGAACTTTATCTTAGGCTCTGTGCCGGAGGGACGGACAGATACTTTGTCGCCGGCTTCTGTGAAGAACTGGAGCACGTTGGAGGTGGTGGGGAAATTCATCTTCTCTACTTCCCCTGTCTTGAGATTGCGGCAATTGAGGTCGGCATAATCTTTGATGACCACAACCGGAGAGCCTGCGAGTTCCTTCGGAGGATTTTCACGGAAGTTCTTCATCATAGCTACAATTTCATCTGCTCCGCTCTTTCCGGGGCGAACTACACTGACACTGCGTTCGCGGGAGAATCCCACCTCATCATAGATGTCGATAAGAAGATCGTAGAGAGTCATGCCCTTTTCAGCAGCCCAGGCAGCAATTTCACACATTAGAGTGATGGAGGAAACAGCGTCCTTATCGCGTACGAAAGTCTCAGGAAGGAAGCCATAGCTTTCCTCGCCACCACCAAGATAGCGCTCCTTGCCTTCAAGGTTGCGCATAACGTCGGCAATCCATTTGAAACCGGTGAAGCAGTCGTAGCATTTCACATCGTTTTTCTCAGCTATGCGCTTGATTGCTTCAGTAGTGACGATAGTCTTTACACAATATTCATTGCCATCGAGCTTTCCAAGTTCACGATTTCGGGTAATGATGTAGTAGAGGAAAATCATTACAATCTGGTTGCCATTTACAAGCTGGTATTCACCCTTGGAATCGCGCACCACAAGACCGATACGGTCAGAATCGGGGTCAGATGCTACAACAATGCTTGCTCCGGTCTCTTTTGCTTTCGCAACAGCCATGGCCATTGCTTCGGCATTTTCAGGATTAGGGGAGTCTACAGTCGGGAAGTCTCCGCTCCTGAGATCCTGCTCGGGCACATGGATGACATTCTCAAAGCCCCATTTCTTTAAAGAATCGAAGATAAGCATGCCGCCTGTTCCATGAATAGGGGTATATACAATCTTCATGTCGGCATGTTTCTTAATGGCATCGGGGGAGAGGGAGAGGGTCTTTATATCGTCAAGATACTGCTCGTCTACATCCTTGCCGATAATCTGGATAAGATCCTTATTGGGAGTAAATTTTATCTGATCGACAGAAGTGATTGCATTGACATACTCAATGGTCTGCACGTCGTGGGGGGCGATCATCTGAGCGCCGTCGCTCCAATATGCCTTATAGCCATTATATTCTTTCGGGTTATGACTTGCCGTAACCATTACGCCGCTGTTGCATCCGAGCTTGCGGATTGCGTATGAAACCTCCGGAACGGGACGGCAGTCTTCAAAAAGATAAACTTTAATGCCATTGGCTGAGAAGATGTCGGCAGCGAGTTCAGCAAATTTGCGGGAGTTGTTTCTCACGTCGTGACCAACCACCACAGTGATTTGCGGTTCGTCCTTGAAGCATTCGTTGAGATAGTTGGCGAGACCTTGAGTGGCGGCGCCAACAGTATAGATATTCATACGGTTTGAGCCGGCACCCATAATGCCACGCAGACCGCCTGTTCCGAATTCAAGATCTTTGTAGAAAGCATCGATAAGAGGAGTCTTGTCATCAGCTTCTAACATTGCTTTCACTTCCAAGCGAGTTTCTTCGTCATATTGGGGACCGAGCCATTTCTCGGCTTTTTCCTTAACGGTCTTGAGCAGTTCGTCGTTATTCATAGGTTATATTGTAAAATTTTTGGGTTAAAACTGAATTTAATCAGAATGTCGTGAGACCTCTGACGTATTAATGTTTTATTTTAAACGCAAAGTAAACGAAAAATAGCGATATATGAAAGTTAAATAAGTAAAAAAAATTAGGAACGAACCTCAAAAACTACAAAATTCACTCTGATACTCCTTAAAATTGGGAGGTGATGATTTTTTTATTAAATTTGCAATCAAAATAACTATATGCTATGATTTCTTCAATGACAGGATTCGGGCGAGGAGGTGCCCAGACTGAAACCCGAAGGGTGAAAGTTGAGATAAAGTCGCTTAACAGTAAGCAGCTTGATCTCTCCATGAGGGTTCCGACATGTTTTCGAGAGATGGAGGTGTCAATGCGGAATATGCTTGCCGAGAAACTTGAACGAGGGAAGGTGGAGCTGAATGCCACTGTTGAAAATATAGTGGCTGAAACCACTACGACTGTCAATATAGAGCTTTTGGGGCAATATAAGCTTCAGCTTGAGGAGATGCAGCGTCGTCTGAATCTCCCTGAACCTGCCGACTGGTACACCTTATTGATGCGTATGCCGGAGTCGATGAGGGTTGAGACTGCGGTTGTGGATGAATCCGAGAAGCAGGCATTCACAGATGCATGCCAGGAGGCAGTTGATGGGCTAATGGACTTCAGAAGAATCGAAGGGAGAAAATTATATTATTTTTTCGTCGATAAGATACATAAGATCCGTGAGCTTCTGGAGCAGGTGGCTCCCTACGAAGCTGAAAGAGTGCCCCGAATCCGTGAGCGTCTCGAAGAGCAACTTGCCCGCCTCAGTTCAATCGAGTATGACAGAGGCAGACTTGAGCAGGAACTTATTTTCTATATTGAAAAGCTTGACGTCACGGAAGAGAAGGTGCGCCTTACCTCCCACCTTAATTATTTCATGGAGACCCTTGGAGGTGAAGATGAGTATAAGGAGGCAGGTCAAGGAAAGAAACTTGGATTTATTGCCCAGGAGATGGGCAGGGAGATAAACACGCTTGGCTCAAAATCAAATCACGCTGAAATGCAGCAGATTGTAGTGAGGATGAAAGATGAGCTTGAACAGATAAAGGAGCAGGTGCTCAATGTGTTATGAAAGGAAAGATTATTATTCTCTCTGCCCCGTCAGGCACCGGCAAATCAACCATTATTTCTCGGCTTATGGAAAAGCCGGATTTGAAATTGGGTTTTTCCGTATCGGCTACAAGCAGATTGCCTCGCGGTGAGGAGAAAGACGGGAAAGATTATTTCTTCCTAACTCCGGAGGAATTCATGCAAAAAGTTGAAGAGGGGAAATTTGTGGAATGGGAAGAGGTGTACAAAGGAACGTGCTACGGCACTCTTGAAAGTGAAGTTGAGAGAGTGACGGAAGCCGGCTCCAATCTTATCATGGATGTCGACGTAAAAGGAGCACTGAGCATCAAGCGTCGCTATGGATTGAACGCCCTCTCGATCTTCATAATGCCACCGAGTGTAGACGTATTGGAGTCTCGGCTGCGTAACAGAGCGACAGATTCTGAGGAGACGATTAACAAACGTCTTGCAAAGGCAGAATATGAGATGAGCTTCTCCGGGGAATTTGACTCCGTCGTAGTGAACGATAATCTTGCGGATGCTGTAAATGATGTAGAAAGCAAGATAAGGAATTTTGCATTACGAGAAGAGGATTAAAAACTGATTCATTCATGCGTATAGGAATTTACGGAGGGAGTTTCGATCCTATTCATACGGGACATGCCATGCTTGCCAACTATATCTCTCAGGCAGGGATTGTGGATGAGCTATGGCTGATGGTGAGCAAGGTCAATCCATTGAAAACGGCAACACCTCCGGCTTCTGACGACCATCGTTTAAGGATGGCTTCCTTAGTTGCGGAAGGATGTGAGAATGTTTGTGCCTCCGGATTTGAACTGAGCCTGCCTTCCCCCTCCTTTACCTATCGGACTCTTCAGAAATTGAAGGAACATTATCCGGAACACACTTTCAAGATAATAATAGGAAGCGATAATTGGCATGAATTCAAAAGATGGCGCAATCCAGACGAGATCGTAAGGGAATTTGGCGTTATCATTTATCCACGTCCCGGATATGAGATTGAGGGGAAACTGCCTGAAGGAGTTGAGTTGCTTGAAGGTGTTCCAACTGTAGAAATGTCGTCTACCTTCGTAAGAAACCTGATAAAAAAAGGAAAAAATATCATCTATTTTGTTCCTCGAGATGTAGCGGAATATATAAGGAGGCATCAACTTTATAAAAATTAAGCAAATGACGGAAGAATTAAATATTAATCAGAGGCTGCTGCATCTCACTTCGCTTGCAGTAGAATATTGTTCGGTTTGCGAGAATGCAAGGGAGATGGAGCGTGAGGAATTTATTAATCGTATGCTTGATCTCCTTCCCCGGATATATTGGGAATTTTTTGATATTTCGGGCGAGGAACTGTTCTCGCTTGAGGAGTTTCCTGAATTCAGTGAATATGTGGATGAAGACTATTATGAAAGCATCCGCCGCTACATAGAGATGCTTCTCGGACCTGATGACACTTTCCTGGAGACTTTTGAGGAAGACATGAAATATAGCGACACGCCGATAGCAGCTTCGATCGCGGAATCATTGGCTGATATTTTCCAGCCATTGTTTAATTTTGCTTCGATTGTAAAAGATACGGAGGGAGAGAGGATAGTTGATGCATTCCTTGAATGCAAGGGGGAATTTGAAAATTATTGGAGTCAGACCTTATGTAACGTGTTGCGTGCTCTCAATAATGTGAAATATAGGGGAGTGGAATAAAAATAAGACCAATGTCCTTAAAACAACGATAATATGATTGAAAAACTTTTGGGATGGCTTGATGCCTCCACATGCAATTTCCTTGCAGTCGAGACAATAAAGAAGGAGCTTGACGCCGCAGGTTTTACCGAGCTCAGGCAAGAGGATGCATGGAGCGTACAGCCGGGCGCGCGTCATTATGTCATAAAGAACGGCAGCGCCATAATGGCATTCATAGCCGGAAAAAAACAACCGGGGGATGGTGGATTCAGAATCATTTCGGCACATTCCGACAGCCCTTGCTTTAAGATTAAGCCTAATGCCGAGATATATGGCGACGGGGGAGTGGTAAGCCTTAATGTGGAAAAATATGGAGGAGGAATCCTTTACACATGGTTTGATCGTCCGCTCTCTATGTCAGGGCGCGTCATGACAGATTCCGGCGATGTGCTTAATCCTGAGATGAAAGTGTTCGATCTAAAGAAAGCTGTGGCGACTATCCCTCACCTTGCCATTCATTTCAATCGCGAGGTGAATGAGGGAAACAAGCTTTCCGTCCAAAAGGATATGAAACCTGTCATAGGGTATTTCAGCCAGGAGGAGATTGCAGCGACAGCCAAGAGGGGTGGATTTGTCAAAAAAATCGTAGCAGACCATCTTGGCATCCAACCCGAAGAGATTCTGGAATATGAAATTAACCTTTATCCTTTGGAACCTGCGGGGGTATGCGGAGCGAACGGGGAGTATTTCCAGTCGGCGCGAATAGACGATCTTTCTATGGCATTTGCAGGACTCGAGGCACTTCTTTCTACTAAAGATGAGGAGACAACCGATACAAGGGTGCTTGCAGTTTTTGATAATGAAGAGACCGGCTCGGGCACAAAGCAGGGAGCTCACTCTCCATTATTGCGCGATATAATGGAGCGTCTTACCGGATGTCTTGGAGGCAATAGAGAAGACTTCTTCCGGGCAGTTGCGAAATCCTTTATGATTTCGGCGGATGATGCTCACGCATGGCATCCTAATTATAATGAGAAGAGCGATCCGACAAATCATCCTGTAATAGGTGGCGGGCCGGTCATAAAGATCAATGCCAATTGCAAGTATATGACTGATGCCCAAGGCTCTGCTGTCTTTAAGAACTTATGTAATAAAGCCGGGGTTGAATGTCAGATGTTTGTCAACCATTCTGATGTGGCGGGAGGCTCTACACTTGGAAACATACTGACTAAACAGCTTGATCTGAAGGGCGTGGATATGGGTGCCGCAATATGGGCTATGCATTCTGCACGCGAAACAGCCGGAGTTGAGGATCATCAGGAGATCGTGAAGGTTTTCACGGAGTTTTTTAAGTAATCCGGATTGTCAACATTCACATATATTGTGTTAAATTTGCTGAGGTGAATAAAAATTAATATCTTTGCAGCCGGAAAACCCGCACTCTTCATAAAAGGGTGCGGGTTGATATGCCGGAGAGTGGAGAAATTCGGCATAATAAAGTCTTTAAATAAACAAAACTCAAGATAAAATCAAAGATGAACGTAAATTACGAAAAACTCGATAATGTTAACGGTGTCATCACCGTAACTCTCGAGGAGAAAGACTACGCAGACAAGGTAAGCAAGGAGCTTAAAGAAATAGGAAAGAAGCATGCCGAACCGGGTTTCCGTCCGGGTCATGTTCCTGCCGGTCTCATCGCAAAAAAATATGGAGCATCCGTAAAATACGATGTAGTGAACCGTACTGTAGGAGATGCGGTCTTTAATTATATAAGAGAGAACAAACTTCAGGTTCTCGGTCAGCCTGTGCCTCAGCCGGACAATGATTTTAAGATTGAGAATAAGGACTTCACATTCCGTTTTAAGGTAGGTGTTGCTCCCGAATTCGATAATCATGTAAACAAGGATCTCCACATTCCTTTCTACAATATTCGTATCACCGACGAGATGGTAGATGAGCAGGTGAATGGTCTCCGTCAGCGTTTTGGTCGTCAGGTTCCCGGCGAGGAAACTGAGCCTAACGCCGTGATAAAGGGTGTGATTACTGAGCTTAATCCTGACGGCAGCGTTAAGGAGGGAGGCATCGTGGTTGAGAACGGCATAATCGCTCCCATGCACTTCAAGAATGAAGATCAGAAAAAACTTTTTGAAGCAAAACATCCTGGCGATGTTGTCCGTTTCAATCCTGCTGCCACTTGCGACGGCAATCCTGTAGAACTCTCTTCAATGCTCAATATAGATAAGGATCAGGTAGAAGACCACAAGGGCGACTTTAATTTCGAGATAAAGGAGATTATTGTGCTTAAGCCCGCCGAACTTGATCAGGAATTTTTCGATAATTCAATTGGCAAGGATAAGGCCCATAATGAGGAGGAATATCGTGCCCAAATCAAGGAGTTGCTCGGTTTGAACCTTATGAATGATTCCAACTACAAATTCTCTATCGACGCTAAGGACGCTGTTGAGAAAGCAGTTGGAGAACTTGAGCTTCCCATGGACATTCTGACAGATTTCCTCATTCGCCAGAATGAAGGAATCACTGCAGAAAATGTCGACGAGGAGATTTCCAAGATGCGTCCGCAGCTTAATTGGGATCTCATCAGAGACAGTATTGCAGCACAATTCGGCGTAACAGTAACAGAAGAGGATCTTCTTGATGAAGCAAGAGGAGTGGTGGTCCGCCAGCTTATGCAGTATGGCCCGAATGCCCTTGCCGAGCAGATGGTTGAAAAATATGCCCAGGAAGTGGTTAAGGATCCTAAGAGCCGTGAGATGTTGAGCCAGAATGCTCTCAACCGTAAGACTTTCGAAGTCATTAAGGAAAATGTAAGCCTTGACAACAAGGAAGTGTCAGTTGAGGAATTCCGTGAGCTCTTCGCACCAAAGGCTGAAGCGTAAGGAAAACTCCTCCAAAATATATCCGGCGCAAGTGCGTAAAGGCGCTTGAGCCGGATTTTTATTTATTTGGCACGCTTTTTGCGGTAAAAAATATTAAAATGCCCTAAGTAAAGAAATGGTCAATTAAGCCATTTACCTTTCCGGGGTGTTAAGTATAATATAACGAATTTCCTCTCTGAAAATAGGAGGGTAATAAAAATAATATGCAGAAAGATTTTAGAAATTTTGCTGTCAACCATCTTGGTATTAATTCCAATACTCTTGACGGCTATACCCGTTATCTTGACAAGACTGCCGGAAATGTGTCATTCACCACGCCTTCAGCTGACTATATGAATCCTTATATTCTTGAAGAAAGACAGCTGAACGTAACTCAGATGGATGTTTTTTCCCGTCTGATGATGGACCGGATTATTTTCCTCGGCACTCAGGTATCAGACCAGTCTGCCAACATCATTCAGGCACAGATTCTTTATCTTGATTCCATTGATCCTGAGAAAGACATTAATCTATATATAAATTCTCCCGGTGGCTCAGTATATGCCGGACTCGGCATTTATGACACCATGCAATATGTTTCGAGCGATGTTTCGACTATCTGCACCGGAATGGCAGCCTCGATGGCTGCAGTCCTTCTTGTTGCCGGCCAGGCAGGAAAGAGATATGCTCTGCCTCATTCGAGAGTGATGATTCACCAGCCTATGGGAGGCATTCAGGGACAGGCATCAGATATTGAAATCACAGCGCGAGAAATCCTGAAACTCAAGGAGGAATTATACAGAATAATCTCCGAACATTCCGGACAACCTTTCGAGAAAGTTGAGGCAGATTCCGACCGCGACTATTGGATGATAGCCAAGGAAGCAAAGGAATATGGCATGATCGATAAAATTCTTGTAAATCCCAAGAAGGAGGAAAAATAATTTTAACCCATAGATAATGGCTAAGAAATCAACAGGATTAATCTGTTCGATGTGTGGAAGTCCTGACAGACCGGACAATCCCGTAGTACAGGTTTTTGACGGACTTAATCTCTGCACGGATTGTATAAAATTCATAGAAGACGCCCGCGATTCCCAACTTAAAAAGAATAAGAAGAAAAGTGGTGCATCCGAAGAGGTTAAATGGGGTGAAGTGCCCAAGCCGAAGGAGATTAAGGAATTTCTTGATCAATATATCATAGGTCAGGATGAGGCCAAGAAATATCTTTCGGTTGCTGTCTACAATCACTATAAGCGAGTGAATCAGGAATCGGGCGCAGATGACGTGGATATTGAAAAATCGAACATCATCCTTGTCGGACCGACAGGAACCGGAAAGACCTTGCTGGCTAAGACAATCGCACGCCTGCTCGATGTTCCTTTCGCCATTGTAGACGCTACCGTCCTGACTGAAGCAGGCTATGTGGGAGAGGATATCGAATCCTTACTGACACGTCTCCTTCAGAATTGCGATTATGATGTGGAGAAAGCTGAAAGAGGAATTGTCTTTATTGATGAGATAGACAAGATAGCCCGAAAAAGCGATAATCCATCCATCACCCGTGATGTCAGCGGTGAAGGCGTGCAGCAGGGACTTCTCAAACTTCTTGAAGGGTCAACTGTTCTTGTTCCACCGAATGGTGGAAGAAAGCACCCCGAGCAGAAGATGATAGCGGTCGACACCAAAAACATCCTCTTTATTTGTGGAGGAGCCTTTGACGGCATAGAACGTAAAATCGCTTCCCGACTCAATACTCATGTGGTAGGTTATGGTCATGACGGAGGCGAGATGAAGAAGCAGCGTGAAAATCTGATGAGGTATGTCATGCCTCAGGATTTGAAATCATTCGGACTTATTCCGGAGATTATCGGTCGTTTGCCCATACTCACAAGTCTTGAGCCCCTTGATAAGTCTGCGTTGCGCCGTATCCTCACAGAACCGAAAAATGCGATAGTGCGCCAGTATAAGAAGTTGTTCCTCCTTGACGGCGTGAAACTTGAGTTTACTGATGAGGCTTTGGATCTGATCGTATCGAAAGCAATTGAATATAAGCTTGGAGCGCGTGGCCTTCGATCGATAGTGGAAACAATAATGGTTGACGCCATGTATGAGGTTCCTTCCGAGCCGATCGAGACTTTTACGGTTACTGCCGATTATGTGCAGGATAAGCTTGAAAAGGCTCATTTTGAGAAAACCCGTATTGACAGTAAATAATTCAATATTGGAGAATTATAAGTTAAAGGAGGATGTATCAAAATTTTGATACATCCTTTTTTGTAATGCCTGGGAGGGAATCCGTAATGCTTGGGAGGGGATTGCTCCGCAATCCCGCTACGTCGTAAAAAGGTAATTTCTCTTTGCTCAAATGGGGTTTTGTCAAGC
>CAMWSM010000035.1 GCA_947176915.1 uncultured Porphyromonadaceae bacterium
AGTAATGCTTGGGAGGGGATTGCTCCGCAATCCCGCTACGTCAGCAAATATGATGATAAAAAGGAGTTTCCTTTTTATTGCGTAGCGGGATTGCGGAGCAATCCCCTCCCAAGCATTACGAAACAAGGATATATCTTAATTTTGATACATCCTCCTGTTTTTTATAAGCAATTTTTTGGAAGAACAGGGAATTATCATTAATTTTGCAGAGAAGTTCGTCTCCGAGGCTTAAAGCGGAGGCGAATATTTGCTACAGTGGAGAAATTTGGCTGCTTGCAACCACTTGAAAAAATGCTAAAACTGCAACATATTATCTTGCGTCGGCATTCGCGGCGCAATTTGCAGCTGAGCGTTTGGTTGTGGGTTTTCCCCTCCAAAGGCTCTTTTTATTTTCAATCGGGGGCATGGGACTGCCCCCTCTCCCAGTGGAATACGGGGAAATTTTGTCGCTCCCGGGGGCATGGGACTGCCCCCTCTCCCAGTGAATTATGAGGAAGTTAATTTTCAATTTTAAAATTTCAATTTATAAAAGATATGAGCTATTTATTCACTTCAGAGTCGGTGTCGGAAGGACACCCCGATAAAGTCGCTGACCAGATTAGCGATACAATACTTGATGAATTTCTCGCCCGCGACCCGAAAAGCCATGTGGCGGTTGAATCTTTATGCACCACGGGCCAGGTGGTAGTGGCAGGGGAGGTAAGCAGCAATGCCTACGTAGACTTGCATAACTCCGTGCGGGAACTTATAAAAGAGATCGGCTATGATCGGGGAGCATACCGTTTCGACGGAGATTCCCTCGGCATCCTTAATGCCATTCATGAACAGAGCGGAGACATCAACCGTGGTGTTTCCAAGGATGACCCCCTCCGGCAAGGTGCGGGCGACCAGGGGATGATGTTCGGATATGCTGTAAATGAAACTGACAATTATATCCCCTTGACTCTTGATCTGTCGCATCTTATTCTCCGCGAGCTCGCTGCTATCCGCAGAGAGGGAAAGGAGATGGCATATTACCGGAAGGGTAAACTCAAGACTTACCTCCGCCCTGATGCCAAGAGTCAGGTTACGGTAGAGTATGACGACAATAATAATCCGGTGAGAATCGATACGATTGTCGTTTCCACACAGCATGACGAGTTCATCCCTCCTTTGGATGATACGGAACAGGCGCAGGTTCGTGCCGATCAGGAGATGCTTGCAAAGATTAGAAAAGATGTGGAGGAGGTGTTGTTGCCCCGTGTCAAGGCTAAACTTCCCGAAAATCTGCGTCATCTTTTTGACGGGAAAATCAAGCTTCACGTAAATCCTACAGGTAAGTTTGTGCTCGGAGGTCCGCATGCCGACACGGGTCTGACAGGAAGAAAGATTATTGTTGACACTTACGGCGGCAGAGGCGCGCACGGAGGGGGTGCGTTCTCAGGAAAAGATCCTTCGAAAGTGGACCGCTCGGCAGCCTACGCTTGCCGGCATATAGCCAAAAATATGGTGGCTGCCGGAGTTGCGAGGGAGATGCTCGTGCAGGTAAGCTATGCGATAGGTGTGGCTGATCCGGTTAATATTTTTGTCAATACCTACGGCACGGCACGCCCCGGCATAACGGATGGGGAGATTGCGGAAAAGATTTCAAAGCTTTTTGATTTGCGTCCGGGTGCAATTGAGAAGTCTCTTAAGCTACGGAATCCTATCTACAGGGAGACAGCCTCTTACGGACACATGGGCAGACAGCCGGAGACTGTCGTGAAGAGGTTCCGCTCACGTTATGACGAGAAGCCGATAGATAGGGAGGTGGAGCTTTTCACGTGGGAGAAACTCGACCGCGTGGAGGATATAAAGAAAGAGTTCGGAATCGCCTGAAAAGAAGTCTTAAAATGATAATTTGTAAAAAAATGTAATAAAAGCCCTATAAAATTGGGTAATTGGCGTAAAAGTGTTATCTTTGCGTGCTCAAAATTCCTCACGGGCAACCCGCTCTCACGGAGGGTTGCCGTGGAGGATGCTTTTTACGAATTAATCAAACATTATTATCAGCTATACCACAGAATGGCAACTTTAGAGAAAATCAGAAGCAAGTCTGTCTTCCTGATCATCGTGATCGGTGTCGCCCTGCTTGCCTTCATCGTTGGAGATGCGATCACCAACGGCCGTAACCTCTTCGGCGACCACACCACCGTGGCGAAGGTAGGTGGAGAAAAGATTGATTATACCGACTACATGCGAAAACGTGAGGAACTGAACAACCAGCTTGAGCAGATGCGCCGTCAGAACCCGGCTCAGGTTGCGAACTTTGATAATCAGCTCCTCTCACAAATGGCTCTCGATCAGCTTATCGGTGAGCGTCTCCTTGACAAGGCGGCTGAGAAAGCAGGGGTGCGTTCTTCAGCAGAACAACTTCGCTTTTATCTCATCGAGAATCCGGTGAATCCCCGCGTGCAGGAATTTATCCAGCAGCTCAACGCGCAGGGAATGAGCGTTTCCACTCCTCAGCAGGCATACGAGATTATTTTCAATCCGACCCGCAACGGCTTGACCGACGCTCAGATGCAGCCTCTCCAGAGAGCTTGGATAGCAATGGAGGAGGAGACAAAGCAGATGATCAACCGTCAGACCTATCAGCGTCTTCTCTATGGAACTGTAAAGGCTAACGAGCTTGATAAGAAGGCTCTCTATAATGATTATGTCTCCACACGCAACGTCGACATAGCGTTTCATCCCTACGGACAGCTTGATCCTGCCAAATATCCTGTAGATGATTCCGAGCTTAAGGCTCAATACAATAAGGTGAAGGATGAATTCAAGGTGGATGAGCCTACTAAGGATGTGGCTTTCATTGCAGTGAACATCACTCCTTCCGCTGCCGACACGAAGGCTGCAAAGGAATTGGCTCAGAAGACAGTGGCATCTCTTTCCGACAGCACCGGTCAGCTTGATAAGGATCTTAAGAAGGAGGGTATCGTCGTTACGCGTCGCGAACTCAGATCTTCTGATATTGCGAATGCAGGGGTTCGCGAGTTCGTGCAGAATGCAGCCGCAGGAGAAGTCAAATTGATTTCTGAGAATATAAAGGGCTTCACCATCGTTAAGATGGGCAAGCGCACATCCGCTCTTGATTCCATTCAGCTTAACATAGTTACTGTAGCGGGCGCTACTCTTCCTGAAAAAGTGCTCTCTCAGCTTAACGGCAATCTCCCCGCAGATTCACTCGCAAGCAAGTTTGGCACAGATAGCGTCATGCTTCAGAAAGAACAGTGGATTCCTCTTTTCGCAGCAGAGGGACGAACAGGCGCTATCGAACCGGCTCAGCTTGATTCTCTGTTGAATGCCGGCGGAAAATATATCTCGCTTATGACTTCACCGCAGGGAGCGATGCTTGCGAAGGTGGTTGATAGAAAAGCTGCCAAACAGATATATGAGTTCGAGGAGGTGAACTATGATCTTAAGCCGAGCACCAAAACTCTGAACGAGGAGCGTGCCAAACTTGAGAAATTCCTTGACTCCAACGCCACAACAAAAGCATTCATGGCGAATGCAGCCAAGTCAGGTTATTCAGTGCAGGAATATACTCTTACCTCTACCTCTCCGGCAGTGCCGAGAGTGGCAGGAATGCAGAACTATTTCCCCGACAGCCGTCAGGTGGTGCGCTGGGTGATGATTGACGGCAAGCCCGGCGAGGTGAGCCATATCTACGAAAGCAAAGACGCTCTGACTCCGGCTCTTTATGCTGTGGCAGTGGTAAGCGAATATGACGACTATGCTCCTTTGAGCAATAAAAATGTCAACACCTATGTAACCGATCTCGCACGCAAGAATAAGGCAGGCGAGGCTCTCGTGAAAGAGTATCAGCCCAAGGCAGGCACAATCGCTTCTGCTGCTCAGGCAATGGGCGTGGAGCCTCAGAATAATCCTAACTTCCGTTTCGGACGCAATGCACAGGTGCGTGATGCGGAGGTTATGGGCAAGATCGCCGGTAGCAAGCCCGGAAAGGTTGTAGTGGTGAAAGGTGATGACGGCATATACGCTTATCAGATCACCAAGGAGAGCAAAGAGAATTTCCCCTATACTGACACTCAGTATGAGCAGCAATATTTCCAGCTCATCAATCCCAATATGGGCGAGATGCTGAAAGGCGCTGCCAAGATTAAGAATAATATTTTCAAATTTGAGGCAGGCGATTGATCACCTTACTCGGAAAAGCAAATATAAAAAGGGCCGCAGCCGGATTACGGCTACGACCCTTTTCTAATATAAGCAGATATGAAAGATTTACTTCCTCCCCTGATAGGAATGACTCTCGAAGAGCTGACAAAGGTTGCGCTCTCCGGGGGGATGCCGAAGTTTGTCGGCAAGCAGCTTGCGGAATGGCTTTATAAAAAGAAGGTAACAGGTTTTGAGGAGATGGTCAATATCTCCAAGAAGAACCGGGAATGGCTGTCTCAAAATTACGTAATAGGAAGAGAGGCTCCCGAGTCGCGCCGGAAATCGGCTGACGGCACTGTAAAATATCTTTTTAATCTCGGAGGAGGAAAAATTATCGAGAGTGTCTATATTCCTGACCATGACAGGGCGACGCTGTGTGTTTCTTCACAGGTGGGGTGCAAGATGAATTGTTATTTCTGCGCCACGGGGAGATTGGGTTTTAAAGCCAACCTGACTGCGGCTCAGATAATGAATCAGATTCTCAGCATTCCTCCTGCTCCTAAGAAAGGGGAAGCGCCGAGCGGAGAACTTACTAATGTCGTCTTCATGGGGATGGGAGAGCCGCTTGACAATCTTCCTGCTCTCTTGCCCGTAATAGAGATAATGACGGCGCAATGGGGAATGGCATGGAGCCCTAAGAGAATAACGGTCTCAACGGTAGGGAAACTGCCGCAGCTTAAGGACTTGCTTGAGAAGACGCAGGTGCATGTCGCCATAAGCGTTCACACAGCGGATCCTGTGGAGCGTGAGCAGCTGATGCCTGCCCAGAAGGCTTTCCCTATCAGCAACGTAATGAAGCTGCTCTCCGGATATGATTTCAGCCATCAGCGCCGACTCTCATTGGAATATATAATGTGGCGGGGAGTGAACGACGACATAGCTCATGCTGAGCTTCTCGTGCGTCTTGCCAGGGGGCTTGACTGCAGAGTGAATCTTATACGTTTTCATGCCATTCCCGGGGTGGATCTTCATCCATGCAGTGAGGAGAGAATGCTGATGTTCCGTAATTTCCTTAATTCAAAGGGGATAACGGCAACCATCAGAAGCTCGCGCGGAGAAGACATCATGGCGGCATGCGGAATGCTTGCCGGGAAAAGGGGTGGCAATTAATCATAATATTCAAATTAAAAGATGTTACGACCGATAAGAGTGGGGATAACCCACGGTGATATGAACGGAATCGGCTATGAGGTGATTCTTAAAGCTCTGGAAGGAGAGGGGATAACCGAATTGTTCACTCCTGTGATATTCGGTTTTTATTCTGTAGGAGAGAAATGCCGGAAACAGTTGAGCCTGGAGGACATGCGTCTCTCCCGTGTCGGCTCTGCTGCGGCTGCGAAGGAGGGACAGATAAATATAGTGGAGGTGGCTCCGGAGACTCCGGAACTCTCGCCGGGCAACATCACTCCTGAGGCGGGAAAAGCGGCTGTGGCTGCTTTGGAGGCAGCTGTCTGTGCTCTTAAGAATGGAGAGATAGATGTGCTTGTAACGGCGCCGATCTGCAAGGAGAATGTGCAAGGGGAGTCTTTCCATTTCCCGGGACATACGGAATATCTTGAAAATGTTCTCGGAGAGGGAGCGAAGGCAAGAATGATCCTTTTTGATGATGAGCTGAGAGTGGCTTTGGTTTCAACACATCTGCCCATATCTGAAGTGGCAGGAGCCGTAACTAAAGAGAGTGTCGGAGAGGCAATTATATCGCTCAACCATTCATTACGGAGAGATTTCGGAATCGTGCGGCCGCGGATTGCAGTGCTGTCGCTTAATCCTCATGCCGGCGATGGAGGTCTGTTAGGGAAGGAGGAGCAGGAGATAATCACTCCGGTGATTAAGGAACGCCGAGACGAGGGTATAACCATTTTCGGACCCTTCCCGGCAGACGGCTTTTTCGCTTCAGGCGATTATAGGAAATTTGACGGCATTGTGGCGATGTATCATGATCAGGGTCTTGCCCCTTTCAAGACTCTCGCGGGAGAGAGGGGGGTGAATTTCACTGCCGGACTTCCTTTTATCCGTACGTCGCCCGATCATGGCACTGCCTTCTCCATAGCCTGGAAAGGGCTGGCAGATCCTACCTCAATGAGGGAAGCCATATATAAGGCTATCGATCTTTACAGACGGAGGGCTGTGTTTGATGAGGCTTCGGCAAATCCCTTGAAGAAATACTCCACTGATAAGCCTGACAAAGGGGAACGCCAGGAGCGTGTGATTAAGAAGGAACAGAAACAACAGTCGGAACCCGAAACAACTCAAAAGGAACAATGAATTTTGGAATAATAGCAGCCGGACAAGGCTCGCGCCTTGCCCAGGAGGGAGTGCAGCTCCCTAAACCTCTCGTGAGAATATGCGGCAAGCCTATGATCGGAAGGTTGATAGATATATTTGTGGGATGTGGGGCAGAATCCATAAGCGTGATAGTCAATGAGGAGATGAAAGAGGTGGCAGAATATTTGCGAGAGCTGGCTCCGACCCTTCCATGTCCGTTAAATCTCGTTGTCAGGACCACCCCGAGTTCCATGCACAGTTTCTATGGTTTGTCAAGCCTTATGGAGGGGAAGGGGAGATTCATAATCACCACTGTGGATACAATTTTCCGTGAGGAGGATTTCGCTCCTTATGTAGAGGCATTCCGAAACGCTCCGGAAGATGTGGACGGAGTGATGGCTGTAACCCGTTTTATAGATGATGAGAAGCCATTGTATGTGGCGACTGATGCGGAGGACAGGATAACCGGATTTCTTGACAGTCCTGAGGAGGGGGTGAAATATATAAGCGGAGGAATCTACGGACTCTCTGAGAAATCAATCCCGGTGCTTAAGGAATGTCTTGAGAAGGGGATTGGGAGAATGCGCAACTATCAACGTGCTTTGGTGGAGAACGGACTTCTGCTGAAGGCGTATGACATGGGCAAGATTGTGGATGTTGACCATGCAGGCGATATTGCTTCCGCAGAGAGTTTTTTGGAAAACAAATAAGCTGAGAATAATATGGCAGAGATAGAGATAGCGGGAGTGATGAGGGCTGGCGCCTATTCCCCGAACCATATAGGAAACGATGCGGCGATTTTTAACGCTGCCGCTGATGAACTCCGCAAGCGTGGGTGTGTGGTCAACATCTATAGCGAGGAGCAGTTCAGGGAGAGGGATATAAAGGAGGATGTGGTGATGAATATGTGTCGCGAACAGGCATCCATTCATAAATTGCAGGCGCTTGAGGATGAGGGGAAACTCGTGATAAACTCAGGCTACGGCATTGAGAATTGCACACGCGAACGCATGACTCGCATCCTGCTTGGGAATAAGATACCTTACCCGGACAGCCTGATTGTGAACACCAACGAGAATGTTACGGAAGACCTGAAGAAAGCCGGCTTTACATCCTGCTGGATAAAGCGAGGAGATTTTCATGCCATGCACAAGGAGGATGTCAGTTATTGCCGTCATCCGGAGGAGGCTCAGGAGGTGTTGCATGAGTATTTCTATCGTGGCATAAAGCGAGCCGTCATAAATCGTCATCTCACAGGAGATCTCATTAAATTCTATGGGGTGAGCGGGCAGCCGTTTTTCCATTGGTTTTATCCTTTCGACGAAGGACACAGCAAGTATGGACTGGAAGCAATCAACGGCAAGAGCCGGGGACTGCATTTCGATGAAGCGTATCTGAAGGATATGTGCCAGAAAGCAGGAGAAATTCTGGATGTGAAAATTTATGGCGGAGACTGCATAGTTGATCCTGACGGAACAATACGCATTATTGATTTCAACGACTGGCCGAGTTTCGCTCCCTGCCGCCATGAGGCTGCGCCTTATATAGCGAAATGTGTGCTTGCAGCCGTTAAAGAATGGAAAAAACGATAACCCAAATAGCATAATAATGTCAGATAACAGCAAAAAAGGGAAAGACGACAGTGAATATAAGTCAACCTTGAAGTCGATGGATACGGAAGAGACCTTCGATCTTATTTTCTATCGTCCGATAGGCTACCGCTGGGCCCTTCTTGCCAAGCGTCTGGGCGTAACCCCGAATGTAATCACCATAGCCTCGATTTTTCTTGGAGTAGGAGCGGGAGTGGCTTTCTATTTCAATAATTTCTGGATTAATCTTCTTGGAGTTTTTCTTCTTGTGTGGGCAGACTCGTTTGATAGCGCTGACGGACAGCTTGCCCGCATGACCAAGCAATATTCTCGTATAGGGAGGATACTTGACGGGGTCAGCGGCGACATCTGGTTTGCTGCAATCTACGTGGCGATTTGTCTTAGGGAGAACGTAACGAGCGATTTCTTCAGCGCACATCACTGGGTGATATGGGTGATGGCAGTGGTTACAGGTTTCTGTCATGCCACACAGGCTGCCATGGCGGACTATTATCGCCAGTTTCATCTCTATTTCCTCAAGGGGGAAGAGGGAAGCGAGCTTGAATCAGCCGCGCGTCTATGGGAAAGGTTTCATGAATTGTCATGGAAAAAGAATTTCTGGAGCAAGTTGACTCTCGCTTTCTATACGAATTATACCGTAGGGCAGGAGAAACGCACTCCTTGGATGCAGAAACTCCGGGCCGCTCTGAAGGCAAGATATGGCAAGGTCATCCCGCAAAGTTTCCGCGATGCATTCAGGGAGAAGAGCAAGCCCCTAATGAAATACACCAATATTCTTTCTTTCAATACGCGCAGCTTCGCGCTTTTTGCAGCAATATTGATTTTTCAGATGCCATGGCTCTATTTTGCTTTCGAACTCACAGTGCTTAATATCGTTTTAATATATATGGTGGTTCGCCATGAAAAGATATGTAAGGACTTTGTGGCAGAATTGCAGAAATAAGCTTATTAAAACATAACGGATATGAATGTGGATATCAGCAAAATCAAGGGTGTGATTTTTGACTATGGCGGCACACTCGACACGGGAGGTGATCATTGGAGCGAAGTTATATGGGCAGCCTGGCAGAAGGCGGGAGTGTTGGTAGACAAGGCAGTTTTCCGTGAGGTGTATGTCTATGCGGAAAGAGAACTTGCGCGTACTCTCCATATTTTGCCTCATCATAACTTTAACGATCTTCTGGATATAAAGATTCAGATCGAGCTTCAGCGTCTTACGGAACTGGGACAGTTTTCACCTGATGAAATACAGCCTAAATCAAAGGAGATAGCCTCAATATGCTATGAGTCGGCAAAACAGTCGGTAGAGAAGGCGAAGCCTGTGCTTGATGCCTTGTCGAAGCGCTGGGAGATGGTGCTGGTGTCAAATTTCTACGGTAATATCGAGACTGTCTTGAAAGACTTCGGGATTGACAAGTATTTCAAGAAGGTTATAGAAAGCGCCGTCGTAGGAGTAAGGAAACCGGATCCCAAGATTTTTGAACTCGGAGTTGAGGCTCTTGGATTGAAACCGGAGGAAGTGCTCGTGTTTGGCGACAGCTATTCGAAAGACATTGTGCCGGCAGAGAAGGCAGGTTGTCAGGTGATGTGGCTTAAAGGGAAGGGCTGGACTCCGGAAGAGGATGCGCAGATGCATCCCAACATCATCGAAAGCCTTGATGAGGCGCTTGACTTTATCGAGGGTGCCTGAAAGAGTATCAGGCAAATCATAATGAGCGAAAAATCGGGCAAAAGAACTAAAAAAGTCTATATGCCCGATTTTATTTTTTTAACAAAACATATTATATCTGGAATATAATTAATAAAAATTGTCCTAAAATACGTTTTATTTGTTTTTTTTAAGAAATAGGTATGTTATTTTTACCTAATTTTTTTTGTCAAGTGCAAAATAGGCAGTAAATTTACACCGTAAAATAAAAGCAGGACTGCGCACGCTGAGAGGCGGAGCGCTTTTTTGCCCCTGTCAATCCATCTGACAGTATATGTTTTTAGTTAAAACAGGATGCTGTCGGTAACAAAATGATAAAACAACAAAAACTTATAGAAGAAATTTATGGCAACACAGAAAGCTGAGGCACCTAAGGGAAAACTTGGTGTGCTTGTAGTAGGACTCGGAGCAGTGGCAACCACCTTCATGGCAGGTGTGCTCATGACTCGCAAGGGACTCGCTAAACCTGTAGGATCAATGACCCAGTACGATAAGATTCGTGTCGGAAAGGGTGAGGATAAGAAATATCTCCATTATAAAGATATCGTGCCTTTGGCAGAACTCGATGATATCGTATTCGGGGCATGGGATGTTTACCCTGCAAATGCGTTTGAGTCAGCAGTGAATGCTGAGGTGCTCAAAGCAAAGGATCTTCTCCCGGTGAAGGAGGAACTTGAGGCTATCAAGCCTATGAAGGCAGCTTTCGACAAGAATTATGCAAAGCGTCTTGACGGCGACAACGTGATGGATGCTAAAGACCGTTGGGATATGGTTGAGCGTCTTCGTGAAGATATCCGTAACTTCAAGAAAGAGACAGGTGTTGACCGTGTTGTAGTGCTTTGGGCTGCTTCGACAGAGGTATATGTGCCGGTTGACGAGAATGTTCATGGCACAGTCGAGGCTCTTGAGGCTGCCATGAAAGCTGATGATAAGGAGCATGTTTCTCCCTCAATGTGCTATGCCTACGCTGCCCTTTCAGAAGGCTGCCCCTTCATCATGGGTGCTCCTAACACAACTGTCGATATTCCTGCAATGTGGGAACTCGCTGAGAAAACCAAGATGCCTATCGCCGGCAAGGACTTCAAGACAGGTCAGACTCTCGTTAAGTCAGGCTTCGCTCCTATAATCGGGACACGGTGTCTCGGTCTTAACGGCTGGTTCTCTACCAATATCCTTGGCAACCGCGACGGTTTAGTGCTTGATGAGCCGGCTAACTTCCGTACAAAAGAGGTGAGCAAGCTTTCTACTCTCGAGAGCATCCTCGTGCCGGAAGATCAGCCCGATCTTTACGGTCATGGCAATGATGAGGACACTCAGTATTACCACAAGGTTCGCATCAACTACTATCCTCCGCGCAACGACAACAAAGAGGGTTGGGACAACATCGATATCTTCGGATGGATGGGCTATCCTATGCAGATCAAGATCAACTTCCTCTGCCGCGATTCAATCCTTGCAGCGCCTCTCTGTCTTGACCTCGTGCTTCTGAGCGACCTTGCTCAGCGTGCAGGCCGTTACGGCACACAGCGCTTCCTCTCATTCTTCCTCAAGAGCCCGATGCATGACTATACTAAGGGTGAGGTGCCTGTAAACCATCTTTTCCAGCAGTATGTGATGCTGAAGAACGCTATCCGCGAGATGGGCGGCTACGAAGCTGACGAGGAGATTGACTAATCAGTATTGAAAACGGGAATCATAATATTCCTTAAGAATAATAATAAGGCGGCGCGACTCGTTTTAAGAGAGGCGCCGCCTTTATTCATGGAAGCCCTGCGGGCTTCAGCGGTTAATTTCCCATTTTCAAATTTCCATTTTCCATTTTCAATTTATAAACAGATGCGCATAGACATCCTTACTGTTCTTCCCGAAATGTTTGAATCCCCTTTGGGCTGTTCAATTTTAAAGCGTGCTCAGGATAAGGGGCTCGCGGAGATTGTCGTGCATAATCTTCGCGACTATACCACAGACAAACACCGTAAGGTGGATGATTATCCATTCGGCGGAGAAGCGGGTATGGTGATGAAGATTCAGCCTGTCGAGGCTTGCATAAATGCTCTTAAAGCAGAGAGGGAGTATGACGAAGTGATCTTCACTTCACCCGATGGGGAGACTTTCAATCAGAAGATGGCAAATAATCTCTCCATGTCGGGAAGCCTGATTATTCTATGCGGACATTATAAGGGAATAGATTATCGCATCAGGGAACATTTGGTGACTAAGGAAATCTCTATCGGCGACTATGTGTTGACGGGGGGAGAACTCCCTGCGCTGGTTATGACAGATGCCATAGTGAGGCTTATCCCCGGAGCGATCGGTGATGAGCAGTCAGCCCTTTCCGACTCTTTTCAGGATAATCTTCTTGCGCCTCCCATCTATACACGTCCTGCTGATTACCACGGCTGGAAAGTTCCTGACATACTTCTCTCGGGACATGAGGCAAAGATAGCCGAATGGCGGCATGAGCAGAGCCTTGAGCGCACACGCCGTCTGCGCCCCGACCTCCTTGACTGACTCTCTACTTTTTATGTAGCAACAAGCTATAAAAGGTTGAATATTCAATGGTGTGGAAGTTCAAAGGGACGTAATGCTTGGGAGGGGATTGCTCCGCAATCCCGCTACGTCGACAAATCTACTGAATAAAAAAAGGATTACCTTCTTATCGCATAGCGGGATTGCGGAGCAATCCCCTCCCAAGCATTACGGAAAATAGTGTATCTTATTTACTACCATCTCTTTATATTTGCATCTGAATCAACGAAACATAAATTTGAGTATGATAAGCTTTCAAATCGTATTCCTCTTCCTTTTTTTATTTATCAGCGATTTATTCCTCTTCCTTTTTTGGAGAATTGCTATGATCCGCCGGTAATAAATTACTAATGAATTAGGGGAGTGAATGCAGTGGATCCGGATGAAGAAGCCATTTCCAAGCCGGAACGATCTTCACGGTCAGATCATTATATATCACTTCATCCTCCTCTTCAAAAGTGATAATCAAACAGGTTTTACAATTGGTTGCGATATGTGCGGCATATATTCCGCGTAATTCCCGTTCCCTGGTGTCGGGTGATGACGTATCCCAACAAACCTGTATCAATTGCTCGATTTTCTCATCATGTTGCACTACAAAATCACATTCCACCTTTTCGTTGAAATATGTGATTTTAATTGAAGGGTCAAGGTATCGGCGAAGGTGGAGAAATACTATATTTTCTAACAGTTTGCCGTCATCGTCGCTATATGGCATGACAACGGAGTTGCGCATACCGTTGTCGATGAAATAATACTTTGGCTGGGAGGATGCTTCCGTTATCATGGAAGGAGACCACTTGTTGACCCGTAAGAACATGAATATCTCACATGCCATATCCGCGAGATCATATAGTCTGTTCTTATCCAGTTTTCTCCCCTGAGATTTCAAATCGTTGAAGATTGCATTGACAGATGTCGGCTTAGTGAGATTCAGCATCAGTCGTTTTAGGAAATATCTGATAGTCTCTTGGTTTGAAAGAGAATAGTGTTCAATGAGGTCACGGAATAGCATGGTGTTGAAGTAGCCTTGCAATTTCCTTATTTTTAACGATTCCTCCTTCATCAGGACGATTTCGGGAAAAGTAGAAGAGTGGAGGTATTCATGGCAATATCTTCGTAGTAGAGCACATCCCTCCTCGTCATATTCAGAAGCCTCAATATCTTTGAATCTTAGATATTCTTTGAAAGATAGCGGAAATGCCTCATATTCAATCGGCCAACCCCTAAGGGCAGTAGCCAGCTGAGAAGAAAGCATCTTTGCATTACCTCCTGATATGTATATGTTTTTGTTGTAGGTCTTATACAATCGCAATACGAACAGTTCCCATTTTTCTACATTCTGTATCTCATCGAAAAAGATGTTGACAGAAGGGAAAGGGATTTCAGGATATAATTCCCGGTATGCTTGAACCACTTCATCGAGTTCATCGGTCTTCATGCCATCAAGTCGTTCATCGTCGAAGTTTACCCAAAGAATATTATGGGGATTCTCTCCGGACTGAATCAGTTTGTTTGCCACTATTTTCATCAATGATGATTTGCCACAACGCCTCACTCCGGCAACAGTGATTATCTGACCTGATCCAACAGGCAGTTGCAGTTCCCTTTCCAAAACAGGGAAGGGGAGTTCTTTCTGCATAGTCAGGATTATTCCTTTAATTATATCTTTCCGTTTCATACGGACAAAATTATGAAAAGTTTCCGAAAATTCCGGAAACTTATTAGGTTTTTTGTGCTCATTTAAGTCAAAATCCCCTTAAAGGAGACGGATATTAGTGAATTTGTCCTCTCGAAGGGGATAAATTCGTCTATTTTTGTCCCCTTTGAGGGGATTTATTGTGAAAGACGATATTGAATATGGAAGGGGTCGTATTGTGCCTCTTTGGTAATTCGGACTCAACTATTGATATTATATCAAATCTCATTTTCACCTTAGCATTCGCTGTAGTATTCCTTATAAAAATTCACAAATTCATTTCACCCGGTTGAATCGGACTGCTTGTAACCGGATTATTTGCTATCATATCGGATGCAATAATTATTTACAAAGGTTTTAACTGAATTTTAGAGTTATAAGTATGATAATAGATTTGTGAAAAATAGGGCGACCCAAAAGGCCGCCCCTCAGAAATCTTAAATTGTAATAGAATTCATCTGTCAATTTCTCATAATTAATCTACGCGCTGAAAAGCAATCTTATGATTCTAATCAGAAAGTCGTTCTTGTGAAGAACTAATCAATTTTAAAATTCAGTAATTTGGTGGGAATTTGTTCAGTAATCCCGACAAGTTGTAATGAAGCAAAAAAAGGCATCAACGCCACGGAGAGCGTTGATGCCTTTTATTAAGTTTGGATTTATGGATTCAATGTTGTTCAGACGTTCGTATTCTGAGCTTTCTTTCCATCACGGCGTTTCATATACTTATTACCTTTACCATGCTTACCGGCTTTTTTCATGCCTTTGTGGTGGTTTCCTGCCATCTTGAAGTTGTTCTCAAGGAATTTGGTGTACTGCTCGGGAGTGAGGATGTTTTTGACGCTGTTGAGGTAGTTCTGTTTAGCCTCTTTGCGCTTAGCCATCTTCTCGGCCTTACGCTGCTGTTTCTGCTCAGCAGTGAGCTGTTCCTTCTTTTTGTTATCCTTGTTATCCTTTCTTACTTCGGCTTTTTTCTGCATTTCAGTGCGACGAGCTTCATTGAGCTGCTCGAGCTTTGTCTTCTGAGCGTCGGTGAGGTTGAGGCCTTCGAAAGCCTTCATGCCTTTGTTCTCTTTGTTGCCTTTCACGCACTCAGTGCGAGCTTTGCAGTTGTTGTTAGCGTTGTTTGTTGAATTGTTGTTGGCGGCGATCATAGAGAGAGAGGAAGCTGCGAAAATTGCGAGACTAAGAATTACTTTTTTCATCGTTGTATGTTCTTTTTTTTGTTTTGTTTGTTTTCTTGTTGAAATTGATGATATTTGATGTTGAAAACTGGAGAAAGCGCGTTGAATGTTACTGTTTTGCGTTGTTTGGTTTAATTGTGCTTTCTTGCGGGTTTCGTATCTTTGACCGTGGAGGAATGGAATAGTTTAAATAGGTTTTTGATTTTATGCTTCATTAACTAATTTGTTAATAAATATTTGCGATTGGAGAGGCTTTGAGATTTCCCAGCGAAGATCGCCATTTGTATGAGGTAGATTTGCTAATATTAAAACCGTGCAAATTGAAAATCCAATTTTCAATTTGCACGGTTTTAAACGGAATGGGATGGTGAATATTTATTATTAGCCGATGGTTCTATAAGCCCATTAGTTTTTAAGCTTGCTGAGAAGAAAATTGAGAGGACGAGAGACTCTTGCAGCCCAGGCTCTTTCTTCATGAGGAGCACCAAAATCAATATAGCTATCAAGATTTACTCCATATTGGTATCCCTTCTTCTGAGCAATAAGGAGAGCCTGCGTCTCCCACGGACCGTAATAGGCATCTATCGTAGATGTGCCGTGGTCGAAATACAACCTATGGGTAGCGGGATCCGGAAGACTGGATTCAACATATCGCATCATTGCATCCCCGAATTTTGAGCCCGCATCCAATGAGCCATACCAATGAGTGGACAGACATCCTGCAGCTCCGAACACCTCCGGATACTCAGAGATAAGATAAAGCGACATCAAACCACCCATACTTGACCCCATCACCACCGTATTCTCCCGTTCAGATAGTGTGGGATAATAAGAATCAATGAAGGGTTTGAGGGTAGAGACCACAAAATCGGCATATTGGTCACCTAATACCGGTTGCCCTTTGAGTTTCACTTCTGCCATCAGTTCTTCAAGACCCGCATCAGCCACTGCTTTCTGAGGCATCAATTGAGCAACCCGCGTCGCAGGATCACTATGAATCCCCACGATAAGGAAAGGTGGTGTTTTCCCTTCTCCAATCATTCTGCAAGCAGTTGAATCCATTTCCCACGACTGATGGTTCCAGGTAGTGGCAGCATCGTAGAGGTTCTGGCCATCGTGCATATACAGGACTGGATATCGTTCGGTCTGAGAGAAATTCTCCGGCAACCATACGTCTACATCTATTGTATCGTTAAGCTGGGGTGAGGCAATCCTCAGTCTCTCGATTCTTCCGCAGTCAGCATGTTGTATTGGCGAAGACGCATACGCTGATAGAAGGGAGCACATGAAAAGAGAGGCAAATATCGTTTTACGTGTCATAATCTTAATCTTTATCAGGAGGCAAAGATAATAAAAAAATAATTTAGTAGATGACAAAAAATCTCTCCATTTCGGAAAGCCTGATTATTCTATGCGGACATTATAAGGGAATCGATTATCGCATCAGGGAACATTTGGTGACTAAGGAAATCTTTATTTAGCAACAAGCTATAAAAGGTTGAACATTCAATGGTGTGGAAGTTCAATGGAACGTAATGCTTGGGAGGGGATTGCTCCGCAATCCCGCTGCGTCGACAAATCTACTGAATAAAAAAGGATTGCCTTCTTATTTCATAGCGGGATTGCGGAGCAATCCCCTCCCAAGCATTACGGAAAAATAAAGCATCTTTATTTTGCTATCACCTCTTTATATTTGCATCTGAATCAATTAAAAGGAAATTTGAGTATGATAAGCTTTCAAAACTGTAGGCTGTCAAGCAGCTCACAAGGCATCAATATAATTTAGGATGTGAATATCTTCTACTTTCCCAATGCTTCCCCCGCCATACACAACTGACTGCTTCCCGCTAAGATGGGGAAATGCCTTGATGAATGTCTTTAGCCCTTTTGTGAAATCAGGATGATAAGTTTGAGAGGATTTTATTTCAATGCAGTCGTATCGTTCGCCATTCCTTATTAATAGATCCACTTCATTCCCATTTGAATCTCTGTAGAAATATAATGATGGTGATTCCCCTTTATTATAGGCACGCTTCATTATTTCCATTATTATCATATTTTCAAAGAGATGGCCCCTCATTTTATCTCTATTCATAATCTGAGGAGAATAAATCTCAAGAAGATAGGCTGCCACGCCTGTATCGGTAAAATATATTTTCGGGCTTTTGGTAAGGCGCTTGCGGGTGTTGGTAAAGAAAGGGGGAAGAAGATAAACTATATAGGAAGCTTGGAGCACAGACAACCAAGACTTTATTGTATTTACGGCAACCCCAACCTCATTTGCAAGTTCGGTGGCATTGAAAATACTGCCAATTCTTGCAGCTATCAATCTTATGAAACGCTGGAATATATCCAAATCCTTTATTCCAAGCAGATCGCGTACATCACGTTCGATATATGTCTTTATATAATTAGGATAGAAATATTTAGGTATATTTTTACCGCTCCATATTGATGGATAGAAACCCGAATAGAGAAGATCATCAACCGTATTATCTTTTCTTACAGCCTGTATTTCTTTAATGGAGAGTGGCATAAGCTCAAATAATGCAGTCCTGCCGGCAAGCGATTGGGTGATACTCCTCATAAGGGAGAAATTTGAGCTCCCTGTGAGATAGAATTTTTTTTCGGGGTGAAGATCCACAATTGTTTGTATATAAGATAATAACTCGGGAATATTCTGAATCTCATCAAGAATTACCCCTTTCTCGAAAGAAGTCAGGAACCCTTTTGGATCATCTTTTAAAAGTAAGCGTGTGTCAGGATCTTCCATTGAGTAGTATGGTAGCTCTGGGAAAATATGCCGTAAGAGAGTGGACTTGCCTGACTGTCTTGGCCCGGTTACAGTAATAACAGAGAAAAAACGATTGACATCTTCTATGATAGAACTTATATCTCTTTCTATATACTTGATTACCATAATAGTATCATAATTTATGTAAATTTGCAATTCAATTGCAAATTTACATAAATTATGATACTTGGCAAATTTTGTGAAGTAAAAATATCTCTTAATAGCATTCTGAAATGAAATGTATTTTAGATAATTAATTGCAATACAATTAGTAAATCCTTATCACTGGAGGGGACAGGGAAATTGGTCGATGTTTACAGAAGTATGAAGATATTAAAAAAGTCACCTTTCAATGAAAAGTGACTTTGCTTTCTTTATAAATTGAATTTTGGTAAATAGGGGGTTCCTTAATATGTTCCGGCTATCATGAGCCTTCGTGTTTTACTCGATGGCTTCAGGTGAGGAGACAAGGAGGAATATAAAAGAGGAGAGAAAAGAAATCTGAATTTATCTAAATCCGAATAAAAATTTATCTATAATCTTTCAGAAGAGACTGGAGACGCTTGCGTGCAAAGAAGATGCGGCTTTTAACTGTTCCTAAAGGAAGATCCATCTTTTCTGCAATCTCGCTATATTTGTAACCTGCAACATACATTGAGAAAGGCACGCGATACTCATCTGAAAATTCTTTAATTGCCTGAGAAATCTCTTTGGCTGCAAAAGATCCTTCCGGAGTAGAAAGACCTGATTCCTGCGATAAGTTGAGATGATAAAGGTCTTCGGTAGTGTCTACAACTGTTGCACTTCTTACTTGGCGGCGGTAATTATTAATAAAGATATTACGCATGATAGTGAATACCCACCCCTTAAAGTTAACGTTGTCGACATACTTTGATTCGTTGTCCAATACTTTAAGTGTAGTGTCCTGTACCAAATCCTGCGCGGTTTCCCGACTCGTAGTAAGCTGGTATGCGAAGTTAAGTAGATTGCCCTGCAATCCTAATAATCTCTGTTTAAATGTTGCTGAATCTGCCATCGTCGTATAGTTTTAGTGGTGATATTGGTGTCTCTTTTCATTCCTTTGGTAATGGTTTCTGACACCGCTATCAGTGTTGTTTGTATCTATAACACCTCCTGCCGAAAAGTTATCATGGAATTTGCAATTTTTTTGTGATATGGAATGTTTTTTAACATTTAAGGGGGGAGAGGGGCCGGTCGCTGATGATGTTTATTTAGTAAATGTTGGCCTGATATAGCGCGTATCGTGCTATAATATAGTGGAATAAGGGTGCGATATATAAAAAGTTTACGGAGAGTTACGTTAAAAATAAAAAAATAGATATTAAATTTTATGTAAGAATGGCATTTTATGACTAATTTTGTGGCGTTTGGTGAAACCTTGTGTATAAAAACGGGGAATTATTAAACGCAAAATTGACATAATATCTAAGAATACATAGTGAGCAGGAAGGTTAAGAAGGCAAGTTTTTGGGTGCGTCGCCGGTCGCATATACCATTAATAGTGATAGGAACCCTGGTGGTTACGTTGCTGTTCTTTAACGAGGATACCTCTATTTCGCTGAATATGCAATATGACCGGGAGATAAACGAACTGACCGAGGCTATAGCAGAGTGCAGGGATTCGGCAGCATATTATCGCAATCAACGGGAATTGTTGATTCATCATAAGGGAGATCTTGAGCATATCGCGCGTGAGAAATTCCACATGCAACGTCCCACGGAAGATGTCTTTATCCTTAAATATAAATAGGAGAGCAGGTGTCGAAATTCTTAAAAAAGAAAAAATCAGATGTCAGGAAATAATTTTTTTAATCCCGCGTCGCTTGCTCGGCGACGCCGCATGGCAGAATCTACAGCCACTTTCGGGCTGCTTCTTATTTGTGTGGCATTGATAGTGCCATTCTTTAATCCTGAGAACTATGCGTTTCTTACGGGATTCAAATGGGTTTACTCTGCCGGAGCGCTCATATTTCTCGTGGCACGCCTCATTAATGTGTCTGATCCTGATGAAAGCACGAGGCTCAGAAGATTGAGGCGTCTTGAATTTTGGGCAGGAATCGCTTTTGTCATAGCAGCGGGATTCTGGTTTTATGAAGAGCATCGTCTTGGCGCCCTCAGTCAATATGTAGGTGTATTGGCAGTGTTGCGCAACACGATAATGTTTTCTTTAGTAGGGGCTGTTATTCAGATAATTGCTTCTTGGCTCATTGTGGGACAGGGACGTAAGGAGCAAAAGACCACCAAGGGAAAATGAAAAGCGAAGCTCAACCGTTTACTCTTCTCACCATAGATCAGGGCAACTCCTCTGCTAAGGCAGTAGTGTGGCAAGATGGAGAACCTGTAGAATGGGTTCGTTTCTCCGATTTGGATATAGAGGCGCTTCTCCCTATTTTAGACCGATATGAATTGGAGGGCTGTGCGTTTTGCAGTGTGTCGCATAACGACGCAAAGTTTCTTGAGACTCTGCGCCGGCTGTTAGACGGTCGTCTGGTCGTGCTGACTCCCGCCTTGCCGCTTCCCATAAAGATCAGATATTCCTCACGCTCCACTTTGGGCAGCGATCGGGTGGCCGCCGCTGTGGGGGCTGTGAGTTTGTTTTCAAGCGAGGCGCTTCTCGTGGTGGATGCCGGCACTGCAATCACTCTCGATTTTGTCTCAGCCGATGGGGAATTTCTGGGGGGAAATATCGCGCCGGGAATGAAGATGAGATTTGATTCGCTTTCGCGCTACACTTCCCGACTTCCTCTTGTAGAGGCAGCCGGAGAAATTCCGTTGTTCGGAGAGGATACGCTTACTGCAATCCGATGTGGAGTGGAGAGAGGAATGGCTGCTGAAGTGGCTGATGCTTATCGATTGGCTTACGCACGCTTCGGATGTCGGCGGGTGGTTATGACAGGCGCTGACGCTGAATTGCTTTCAAAATTGGTGATGGAGAAGGGAATAGAGGTAACTGTGGATAAGTTTCTGGTAGGACGAGGACTGAAGGAGATATACAGACAGGATATAACACATGACTAAACCAAGCATAATGAAGAGGATAAAGATTTTAGTGCTAATATTGGCAGCCGCTGTTTCAGGAGCTGTCGCTCAGGTAAACACGCCATATTCAATGTATGGATATGGCATAATGAGCGATCGCGCCACATCCATGCAGCGGCAGATGGGATCAGTGGGGTATGCTATGAATTCCGGCAGACAGATAAATGTTATGAATCCGGCTTCATACGCCGCCATAGACTCCCTGACATTCCTGTTTGACATAGGAGCTGACGTGTCTCTTTTATGGCAAAAGGATGGAGAGGCCAAGGAGCACTCTACCGGAGGCGGACTTGATTATATCACCATGCAGTTTCCTATTTGTAAATTTATGGGAGGATCAATCGGTTTGCTTCCATATTCTTCGGTAGGCTATGCGTTTGGCAGCGATATTCAGCATGGAGCTAAAATGAATCAAGGATCGGGAGGCATAAATCAGGCCTATATTGGCGTGGCAGGTAAGGTGGCAGGTTTTTCTCTTGGCGCCAATATCGCATACAGTTTCGGCACTATCCGGAATGATGTCTTCTCAACACCTCAGCTTCAAGGACAAATGCTTTTTGAGCACATCATGCAGATACGCGACTGGGATATTAACATCGGGCTTCAATATACAGGAAAAATATCGCGCACGGAGTCATTTGTGGTTGGTGTAACTTATTCTCCCAAGAAGTCATTGCATGGCAAGACCTGGCAGACCAAGCAAGCCACGTCTTTAGACAGTAAGGCAGACACTGTGGCATATATGAACATGAAAGGAAATTACTACACCCCTACATCGCTGGGTGTCGGACTATCATATCGCCATGAACGCTCTTCACGCTGGATGGTGGAGGCAGACTATACTTTCCAGCAATGGTCAAAGGCAAAATATTCTCCGCTTTACGAAATCGGGATGCCGGATAATATGGTGTTTGAGGGGATGCAGTTTAACAATCGTGTCAAATATGCTCTTGGCGGAGAGTTAGTGCCGAAGTTGAGAGGGAATTATTTCCAGCGTATGGCATATCGCCTCGGAGCTTATTATACGAATGACTATCTGAAAATAAAAGGAAACAGCATTCGGGAATATGGCGTTACTGCCGGATTCGGTTTCAACACTCCGGAAGGGAAGACGATGATTAATCTTGGCTTGGAATGGAAGCATCGTTCAGCAACGCCCAACCAGCTCATTTCTGAAAATTATTTGAATATAACGTTGGGAGTCAACTTCAACGAACTCTGGTTCTGGCAGCGCCGTCTCAAGTAGTTTGGGTATATGAGAAAGTCGGGATTATTATTCGCATTGGTGCTTTTCCTGAGTATTTGGGTGGGAAGTTGTAAGGAGGAGAGTAAGATTGACGTTACTCGCGATATAAATCCTGCAAAGATGCCCTCGATGACCACTCATAACATCTCTACGCTTATCTCGGATTCCGGGGTCACGCAGTATAAGATAGTGGCGCCTGTCTGGTATGTGTATGATGAAGTCGACACTCCGTATTGGTCGTTCCCCAAAGGTTTGTATCTTCAGAAATATGATCCTAAATTCAAAGTCATTGCTACTGTGGCGGCAGATTCAGCTTATTTTTATACAGCAAAGAAGCTATGGCGTCTTGAGGGTAATGTAGAAATGACCAAGGAGCCTAAGGAACTTTTTTTGTCGCCAAGATTGTTTTGGGATCAGCGCCGACAGCAATTGTATTCCGACACGTTCATCCACATAGAGAATGCCACTCATGTGCTGGAAGGCTCAGGATTTGAGTCGAACGATCGTCTTACAGACTACCGTATCCTTCATCCGACAGGAATATTCCCGGTAAATCGCGATAATTTGCGTCCGAATTGATTTATTTTATGGAACTGACAACAGCAATCTTAGTAACGCTTGCCGCCCTCCTTCTCTCCGCCCTGTTCTCAGGCTCGGAGATAGCTTTCGTGCAGTCGAGTAAAGTTAGAATGGAGATAGATGCCGCCCGGGGAGGGGTTGTGGACAGAATAATCAGAGGATTTGCACGCCACGAGGATATGTTTATTTCCACGTTGCTTGTAGGAAATAATATAGTGCTGGTGGTCTATGGCATCACCTTCTCCATGATAATCAATCCTCTCTTGGAGCGTTGGCTCCATAATGAAGCCTTGGTCCTTACTGCCAATACTCTCCTCTCAACGGGGGTGGTGCTCATAGCGGGGGAGTTCATGCCAAAGACGGCATTCAGGATTAATCCTAATTTTATGATACGTCTTTTTGCACTCCCTTTGTTCCTGATTTATTGGATTCTTTATCCGGTGTCTTTGCTCGTGTCAGGCATATCAAAGGGATTGATGAAAATTTTCGGAATAAAGTCGGAGGAGGAGCAGACGGAGCGGCTGACTATAGATGAACTTGACGATTATCTTCAGCAGTTTGATGACCACGCACAGAGCGAGACAGTGGAAAATGAAGTGAAGATATTCAGAAATGCCATTGATTTTAAAGACACCACAATGGCGGAGTGCATGATTCCACGTAATGAGATTGTGGCAGTCGGGTTAGAAAGTGTTACGCGTGAGGAGCTGACCCGTAAGTTCATAGCAACCGGGTTGTCCAAGATTGTAGTTTATAAGGAAGATATTGATGATGTCGTAGGATATATTCATGTAGCTGAACTCTTTAATGTGGATTCCGACTGGAGGCGCCATCTCAAGCCAGTGATTTTCACTCCCGAGACCATGCTTGCGAATAAGATGATGAGAAGAATGCTCTCGGAAAAAAAGTCAATGGCTATAATAGTGGATGAATTTGGTGGGACGGCCGGACTTGCAACTCTTGAGGATCTGGTAGAGGAAATATTTGGCGAAATAGAGGATGAGCATGACAGGAAGCGTCTTCTTGCTCGTGAAGTGGCTCCCGGAGAATACGAGTTTAGCGGAAGGGCAGAGATAGAGAACATAAATGAGGAATTTGGTCTTGATTTGAAAGAGTCAGAAGACTATCATACCCTCGGAGGCTACTTGCTTGACCAGCTTGGCGAACTCCCTCATCAGGGCGATAGCATAGAAATAGAGGGATTGACTTTTACCATCATCCGGATGGCGGCAACCCGAATAGAGATGGTGAAGGTAAGAAAGAAATAGCATAATATGCTTTTATTATGCAAATTATATACAAAAATTAAAGTGGTATTGAAAAACTTTGGGTGAATAAAAAGTTTTCTTTAGTAAAAAAGTGGAATAAATTTGCAATAGTAATATAATTGGGTTATCTTTGCAGTGAGATAATGAATACAGTTATAAACAACCTAATTGTTCGCATTCAATGAGCAGCAAGCCATCTTTCGTAACATCGGTACTTGGGATGCAGGCTAATTTAAGATCTTTCGCCCTTAAACTCACCCTGGATAAGGATGAAGCTCATGATTTGGTGCAGGATACTACCTTGAAGGCCCTCAGTAATGAGGAGAAGTATGTAGATAATACAAACTTCAAGGGCTGGATGCTTACCATCATGCGTAATATCTTCATCAACAATTACAGGAAGAGTGCGCGAGAGAACACAATGACCGACAGTACGGAGGATCTCTATCACCTTAACCTTAGTCAGGAGTCCGGTCTGGAAACTCCTGATGGCGCATACGCCGTCAATGAGATTTCTCAAATTCTTGCCGGTTTTCCTGCCGATTATCGTGAGCCGTTCTCTCTGCATGTTGCCGGGTATAAGTATGAGGAGATTGCAGAATCCCTCAAAATGCCTCTCGGCACTGTCAAGAGCAGAATTTTCTTTACAAGGAAAAAATTGCGTGAAATCCTTAAGGATTATCGTTGATATTTCCATTGTACTGCCCGCGAGAAGTACTCGTAATCTCATCATCGTCGGACTCCGTTCGGAGCCCGACGATTTTATTTTTGAACTTTTTTAGTATAAGTATGGTTATTTAATTATATCGAAAATTTCCTTTTAATTTAAATGTGTTGATTATGAAAAAACTTTTACTCTCTTGTGCAGCTCTCGCGTTAGGTTCTTCTGCTCTTTTTGCTCAGAATAATATGGGAATCGGTATCAATCTTGGTGCTGCGCCTGTCATTGAGGGTTCGGGATCGCCCACAAATTTTATTATTGGTGTGAAATACCAATATCAGCCTATTAAGTTGATTCGTCTTGAGGCTGATGCCGATTTCGGTTTGAAGGATAAGGGGACGAGAACATTTAATGCGATGGCGAATGTGCATTTCATGATTCCTGTGGCTGATAATTTCTATATGTATCCTTTGGCTGGTCTTGGCTATGGATACCTATCTTGGGAGGGAGGTTATTCGGCAGATAAGTTTGCATTTAATGTGGGTATAGGTGCAGAATATGAGATAACTCGTAATTTCGGAGTTGATTTTGAGTTTAAATACCAGTATATGGCAGACTACAATCGTCTCCCCATACTTGTTGGCGCTACTTATAAATTCTGATCATTACAGTATAGTATAACAGAGGGGCGAGATTTTGACAGGCAAAATCGCCCCACAGTCGGTTATAGAGGTGTAATATAAACAACACACAGCCCACACGACC
>CAMWSM010000036.1 GCA_947176915.1 uncultured Porphyromonadaceae bacterium
CCTTCCAATTTAAACTGAATGATGCTCATTGCTTTATGCATCTTGGCAATAAGCTGGCGGTTCTTATCAGAAAGCGGCTCTTCATCAGGATTGATTTTCGGCAGGAAGACGGTGCAGGGATCGTGGGCGTATGTGTCCATGGCAAAAGTGGCAAGCGGCACAAGATTTATTCCATATCCATCCTCAAGAGTAACCATGTTGCTGTATCTTAACGACACCCGCAGCACATTCGCTATGCAGCATTCATTTCCGCAAGCCGCTCCCATCCATAATACGTCGTGGTTGCCCCACTGGATGTCAAAATTCTTATAGTCAAGAAGTGTGTCCATGACGGTATGAGCCCCGTCTCCACGATCGAAAATATCTCCCAACAAGTGTAGCTGGTCTATGCTAAGGCGTTGGATAACATGTGAAATTGCCCGGATGCACTCCTCTGCCTGACCTGTAGAGATAATGGTTTCGATAATTCTATTATAATAGGGTTGTTTATTCTCTTCCGACGGTGATTCGTGAAGAAGCTCCTCGATAATATATGAGAACTCTTTAGGAAGATTTTTCCTTACCTTAGAACGTGTATATTTGGAGGAAACCTCCTGAAGCACCTTTATCAGTTGGTGGAGAGTGATTTTATAGAAGTTATCAAGATCTTTCTCAGTCTGTTTAACTAATGCTAATTTGCGTGAGGGATAGTAAATTAAGGCACAAAGTTGCCTGATATCATCTTCACGTAAGGAATTGCCGAAAATTTCATTCACTTTTCGTTTTATATTTCCGGAGGCATTTTTAAGGATATGACGGAAGGCAGCCGCCTCTCCGTGAACATCCGCAATAAAATGTTCCGTGCCTTTAGGGAGATTCAGGATGGCTTCGAGATTTATTATTTCAGTGGCAGCCGCAGATATGTTTCCGAAATTTTGGGAAAGAAGTTCCAGAAGTCGGCGGTCTGTCTCAATTTTTTCAGGTGTAAAGGTGTCTTTCATGTCGGCTTGTAAGGAAGATATGACTTCCTCAACCGCAAAGTTAGCAATAATTAGCAATAAAGAATGATAAAAGGAAAGAAATTCAACATTAAAGAGGCTATGAATGTTAAGTATTATAGTAATTTTTGAAAAAAGAATAGCATGAAGAAAGTAGTGATAATAGGAGCTTCCTCCGGATTGGGCTATGCCCTTGCCGAGGCATTGGCATCAAGGGGAGTGAAAGTGGGAATCGGGGCACGCAGAGAGGAGCCGTTGAAGAAACTTAAGGAGAAATATCCTGACATGGTGGAATATATTTCCGTTGATATCTCCCTGCCTGATGCGCCATTGCGCATTCATAAGCTTATAGGTCTATTGGGAGGAATGGATATATATTTTCATGCTGCCGGAGTGCTGGATGAGAACCTGTTTCTGGATCCCGACAGAGAGGTGCGGACGGTCAGCATAAATGCTTCCGGTTTCGCTGCATCTCTTTCTACAGCTTATCGCTATTTCAGAAACAGCCGTAGAAAGGGTCATATTGTGGCAATAACATCTGTTGCCGGCACCAAAGGAATTGGACGTTTGGCTGCATATTCTGCCAGTAAAAGTTTCTGTCAGGAATATATGGTTGCACTTGAGCAACTTGCTCATGCGGAACAGGCAGACATATCATTCACTGATATACGTCCCGGTTGGGTAAAGACTCCCCTTATCGATTCAGACCGCCATTATATAATGGCGATGAGTGAGGAATATGTGTTGCCCAAAATTCTCAAAGCAATCGTAAGGAAGAAAAGGGTGGCTGTGATCGACTGGAGATGGGCTCTTCTGGTGAACGCCTGGCGGTTAGTGCCCGATTCCTTATGGATAAGGATGAAAGTGGCTATGTCAGAACCGGAGACTCCGCTGCCAACAGTAAAGGAGCAGATTGAGGAGGCAAGAAAGTGGAGGGCAAGATTCGTCTAATATTTTCTCAATTCTACGACCGTCTCTCCATCACGGAGCACCATCTTATCCTTAGTTAATGTCTCGATAGTAAAGGTTACAGGATTGGAGTTGATTCCATACTGGCGCATCATGGCGGCAGCCGTTTCATTGTCAATGGCGTATGGAAAATCAAGGGTCAGCTTGTTCCCTTCATACCGCATATTGCCCGTATTCCAACCCCCTCCGTCTACATAGTAAAGCTGGCATACATGGAGATAGAAACCCATATACATCCGTGTCGTTATGATCTCTTCAGCCGGGGTAGGCGTAACTTTCATCACCTGCCAATGCCCGTCAAGGTCCCCGTTGATTGGGGATTTCTGACAGCCGTTCAAATTGACCAGCAGGGATATGAGGAGTAAGGATATGCTGATAGTCTTCTTCATTATGATAGGGGAATGTTAAAGTATTATGGTGGTCAGCAGTTGATAGGTCATAGTCCGAAATTGCCGGTTTTGCCTATTGTAAGCATCAAGCCAATATTCTTGCCGATAAGATCTCCGGAATCGCCTGCTAAGGCACATTTCCCATACCATCCTTTGAAGCGTTCAGGAGTCCATGCCACTTCAAGCATCCCGCTGAAATTGGATAATATCTCCGGGGTGGGGTAATCATAACTGCCCCAATTTCGAGAGAAGGATAGGAGAAGGCGATAGCTTAATTCTTTAAACGGCTTGCCTTCTATCCCGAGGTGATGGACTATGATGCGGTTATCCACAAAATGAAGGAAATGATCCTTATTATAAAGAGGAGCGATAATCAAGGGATTGCCTATTCCAAGTCCCCAATGTTGCCAGCAGTTATAGAGATAGTTATTGTAGTAGTCATCTCTTCCGCTTATCTGTTCAGCCACTTCCGGACGCTCATTCCATAAAATGCTCCCTGTCTGATCTTTGGTATAAAGATATTCATAAAGGAATTTCGAGACAAAACGATTCTCAGGAAGTTTTACTTCCATTCCATATAGTCCATCTTTCCAGCCATATTCAAATGTCATCTGCGATTCATCTTCGAAGAAGTGTTCGTAATAGGCGCGTATGCTCCAATTGCTTTTGGGCTTCCATGCAAGGGAAATGTTATACGCGCCCATCATGTTTCCGTCCACACTTGTAGTCTCCTCATTCTCGAAGTCGTGCGTCTCATAAACCGGGATAAAAGCTTTGAGCCAGCTTTTCAATCCGCTGTCCATCTTATACCATCTTCCATTGTAGAAGGATTTTCCTCCGAATTGGGTTGCCATCTCGATTCCAACCTCTGCCTGCAATGGAAATTTATCGGTATTACCTCCGCGGAGCCATAATCCCTTGGAATGATACAGCACATTCTCTGTCCGTGGATCGCCGGAGGCTACCCAAGATTTCTGCCACTTTGAGTCGGTGAACATGCCGTAAGCGATATATCCTTTTGCAGCAAACCAACCCTTGCAACCCCAGAAATCGGCATAGTCGAAAATGCCGATCCTGACTTGCGGAACCGGCAGGGCATTCCCTGAATAAAGCAAATCTCCCGAGGAGAGATTATGGTCGAGGAAGGAGCTCCATATCTCCTTGCTCCCCACTAAAGCATCCAGACAACGATACTTAACCTCTCCATAAAGCTGATGGATATAGAAAGGGGATTGAAGATTCCATCCTCCGACAAGATCTATTCCCGCCCCCCATGAGAAGCGGTTCTCCTCTTTAATATCCTTAAATAGGCCGGCTCTGACATAACCGTTATTCTTTTCAGGTGAGCCAAGTCCCTGAAGATTATTCACAAGCCAGAAAGGGGTATTCTCTCCGGCGGAAAAATCCGCCTTGATTTCTCCGAAATAACGAAGTGAATCCGGCTTTTCAGAAAAAGCCGACATAGCCGGAAAGCAACAAAGGAATAAACCGAGAAAATATTTATTTAAAAGTTTAAACAACTCAAATAATTAAGTATCCTTAAAATTAGAATTTTCGTAGTTCTATTATGGTTTCTCCGTCACGTAGAATCAATGTTTTTTTTGTTAAGGATTCAATCGAGAAGGTAACGGGACTTGAATTTATTCCATACTGACGGAGTTTTTTTACAGACTCTGCAGAGTTTGCATGGGGGAATTCCAATTCCAAAGTGGAAGGTGAGAATTTTAAAATATTTCCCGAGGTCCAGGGACCTAAATCATACGCAGTAAGTTGGCAGGTATGAAGTGAGAAACAGATATATATTCGTGTTTCAAAAACTTCTTCCGGAGTAGGAGTGACTTTGAGAACCTGCCATTGACCATCCAAATCTCCATTAATTGGTGATTTTTGGCAGGAGGGAAATAAACCTGTTACGAATAGTATTAAAATAGATAAGTATTTCATAATGTACTATTTTTTAGAAAGATCCGGCATATCCGATGGTTAACGAAGCGCCAAAGCTTTTGCCTATTAAATCACCGGAATCTCCTGCAATTCCAAGAATGCCATACCATCCTTTAAGTGTAGAGGGTTTCCATGTAACTTCACAAAGACCGTCAAAATTATTTTTTATCTCTTCGTAAGGACATGCATAAGTTCCCCAATTTCGCGAGAATGAAAGAAGAATCCTATATTTGAGATCCTGCATAGGATAGCCCTCTAATCCAAAGTGGTGTGAATAAATTCTTGTATCATAAAACTCGATTTTATGATTGGCATTGTAAATTGGGGATAACATCAAGGGATTTCCAAATCCCATCCCCCAATGTTGCCACCCCGGATAAAGAGAATTGTTATAATAATTATCACGTCCGCTGACTTGTTCAGGAACTTTTTCCGAGCTGTCATTATTTACAGCGCCGGTCTGATCTTTGGAATAAAGAAATTCATATACAAATTTTGAAATGTATCTATTGGTTGGAAATTTCACTTCAATTCCATAAAGACCATCTTTCCATCCGTACTCAAACGTCATTTGGGATTGATCGTCAAAATAATGCTCATAATAAGCCCGGACTCCCCAACTGTTTTTGGGTTGCCACTCTAATGCAATAGTGTATTCACCAACCATATTGCCTTCAATACTGGTGCTTTCTCCAAAAAATGTTTCACGTGTTTGATATCTGGGGAAGAAAGCTGTAAGCCAGTCTTTGAAACTTGGCTTCAGATCTATAATTTTACCATCTTTGTAAACTATACCTCCAAATTGGGTAGCCATCTCAATCCCAATCTCCCCTCTGAGTGGAAATTTTTCTATATTGCCCCCTCTCAGCCAAAGTCCTTTGGAATGATATAATATGTTTTTCCCATGTTTAAATTCAGGCTTGCTCCAAGATTTCTGCCACTTTGAGTCGGTGAACATGCCGTAAGCGATATATCCTTTTGCAGCAAACCAACCCTTGCAACCCCAGAAATCGGCATAGTCGAAAATGCCGATCCTGACTTGCGGAACCGGCAGGGCATTCCCTGAATAAAGCAAATCTCCCGAGGAGAGATTATGGTCGAGGAAGGAGCTCCATATCTCCTTGCTCCCCACTAAAGCATCCAGACAACGATACTTAACCTCTCCATAAAGCTGATGGATATAGAAAGGGGATTGAAGATTCCATCCTCCGACAAGATCTATTCCCGCCCCCCATGAGAAGCGGTTCTCCTCTTTAATATCCTTAAATAGGCCGGCTCTGACATAACCGTTATTCTTTTCAGGTGAGCCAAGTCCCTGAAGATTATTCACAAGCCAGAAAGGGGTATTCTCTCCGGCGGAAAAATCCGCCTTGATTTCTCCGAAATAACGAAGTGAATCCGGCTTTTCAGAAAAAGCCGACATAGCCGGAAAGCAACAAAGGAATAAACCGAGAAGATATTTCATATAATGACTAATCGAAAAGATGAACATTAAGCCTTTTCTCTCTGGCTCGGATGCAACGTGAGAGTATTATGTTGACACAAGTCCAGATCACAATATCTGTAAAGATAAGTATAGTGGGATTAATTAAATTGGAAAAAGATACGTTTACAATGATAAATAAAATTGCCCAAAGAAGAATGACACAAAGGGCGGCTCTCTGATTCAGACCTAAAGCCAGGAGTTTGTGATGTATATGACACTTGTCAGGCAGGAAAGGATTCCTATGGGCTCGCACTCTATGAAGATAGACTCTGACTACATCAAAACAGGGAATGATAAGGGGGGAGATTGCCAGAACGAAAGGATTATATTCTGTGGAAAAGGCTTGACCCTGCACGTGGAGCATGGCGATGGCACAAAAAACAAGAATCATGCCGGTAGTCAAGGCTCCTGTATCTCCCATGAATATTTTTTTCCTTTTGGAAGCATTCCCGAAAACGTTGAAATAGAAGAAAGGGAAGAGTGTCCCTACAGTAGCGCAAGCCAACATTGAATAGACATATTCTCCTCCGATATAGAAAGCGATAGCATAAAATACAAGGGCAACCGTGCTTAGGCCCGAGGCGAGTCCGTCAATACCGTCAATGAGATTAATAGCATTGACCACATAAACCACTGCAAATCCGGTGGCAAGTATTCCGAGCCATATAGGTAGTTTTTCGAGCCATATAAAACCGAATAAGTCGTCAATAAACATTCCTGACATAATGATTAGGACCGCCGAAAGAATCTGCACAATAAATTTTGCCACATACCGCACTCCTACAAGATCATCGGCAATGCCGACAAGAAACATAAGAAGAGTAGCGCTAATCATAAAAAACATGGGAATCAAGGTGTAGCTGAACTGACTCCATTCATCCAAGCCTCCCAATCGGAGATCCCAGCCTACAACCACTGCAAGTGAAAACAGAATGGAAGGCAGAAAGGCAATTCCCCCTAAACGAGGAACCACTCCCTTATGAATTTTTCTTTCGTCCACATCGTCAAAAAGCTTTTTTCTAAAAGCAATCAGAAGTATCTGAGGAATAATGATGCCTGTTAAAACAAGAGCAATCAATAGGGCAATAAAATCGTTGGCAATCCAGTTTATCATAAATTTATATTATGGTCAGTTTTGCTTGGTCTGCAAAGTTAGTTATTTTTTCAGACTTATACGTAATCTTATTCAGATAAAAAGATATTTATTGGAAAAATAAAGATGGATTGAAAAATTTTTTCTCTTTATATAATAGATGTGTGATAAGCAACGTTTCATTTAATGGATTAATAAGCCGCACTGAATTGTTTGTGGTGAAGTAATCGCATAAAACGCATAACCTGATAAATGAGATGATAAAAAACCATAGATCTGTTTTAATTGCCGCTGCTTTGCTCCTTTTGAGTGTAGGTTTTGTTGGCTGTAAGACTCCGAAAAATGTTACATATTTTCAAGATATCTCGGAATCAGTTTTAAAAGCAACCTCTGCAACCCCCTTGAAAATTGAACCAACCAACAGGTTGATGATAGTTGTTAAATCCAAGGAGCCCTCTGTCAACAGTTTATTCAATAAAGCTGTAGGACAGGACGGTATAGGGCAAGGCTATACGTATTATACTGTCTCAAAAGATGGAACTATAGATTTCCCGATACTGGGCACTCTCAAGGTGCAGGGAATGAGTCCCGATGAACTCTCAGGATTTATTAAAGGAGAAATTATTGGTAAGGGATATGCCAAAGAGGTGGTAGTTACTGTCAATGTTATTGACCGAGGATTTTCTGTCTTAGGAGAGGTTACTACTCCCGGTCAGTATGGCTTCCGTTCTGATGAAATGAATATCATGGAGGCATTGGCTGCTGCCGGCGATTTGACTATACAGGGAAAGCGGGAAAATGTAAAGGTAATACGTCTTGATAAGGATACTGTGCAGACTTATGTGGTGGATTTAACTAATCTTACAGAATTGACAAAGTCTCCGGCTTTCCGTATTAAACAGGGGGATGTGATCTATGTAGAACCTAATGATCAGAGGAAACGGGAAACTACTGCTAATGGTAATGCCGTGCTGAATGTCTCTTTTTGGATATCTGTGGCGTCTCTTCTTACAAGTGTGATACTTCTCCTAAAAAAATAAGTGAATAATTAGATGAATACCTCATATAGTAATTCAGTAGAAAAAGAAAAGATTGATGATTTCTCCATCATGGAATTTTTCCATTTGTGCTTGTCGAAGTGGAAATGGTTCCTTCTTTCGTTTGTCTTTTTCGTGGGAATAGGTGCAGTGTATATCCTTAGAAAGCAACCCGTATATGAACGTGAGGAGCAGGTGCTTGTAAAAAATGATCATAACGGAGGAATGGGAAGTCTTCCAAGTTCATTTTCATCATTAGGATTAATTTCCGGAAATACAGATGTAAATAATGAACTCATAACCATCACCTCTCCTCATATAATGTCAACAGTGGTTGAGAGGCTGAAACTTGATTATAATTACACGTTAAAAAAATTTCCGCATGGAATAACGTTATATGGACATTCTCTTCCAATAAATGTTGAATTACCGGATCTCCCCCTTCAAGAGGGCGCGGCAATGCGTTTGGACTTATCAAAGAAGGGGAATATCTCATTATATAAATTAGTGAAATATTCAAATGGAGATAAAGAAAAATATGATGAGGAAGTATCCGGTAAAATAAATTCAACCTTGAAAACTCCGCTTGGAAGGGTTTCTGTAACATCCAATCCTTTGTTTGATGGCTCCGATCTATTTAAAGATAGTGAGACCATTACCATCATAATTTCAAAATCTCCAAAACAAAGCGCTATTGAAGAGTACAGCGAAAAGTTGGTAGGTGATCTTGCTGATGAAGATGCCGATGTGATAGATTTGTCAATTAAGGATGTCAATATAGAGAGAGCCGATGATATTCTTAACATGGTTCTGACTGTATATAATGAGAATTGGGTGGATGACAAAAATAAACTTACAGTCGCTACTTCTCAATTTATTAATGATCGTCTTCAAGTGATACAGCAGGAATTAGGAGACGTAGATCAAACTATTGCAAAATATCAGTCTCAAACTAAAACTTTAGGCACTGATGAAAGTACAAAGATCTCTTTGAGAAAGGAGTCAGATCATGAACATAGAATAATAAGCGTAGCCAACGAGCTGGCAATGGCGGAATATTTGCGTGATTTTATTTCGGATCCCAAAAACAGATATTCCTTGATGCCTCCCAACTTAGGTATATATGGTAAGGAAGACAATAACCAAATTAAGGCATACAATGATATGCTGTTGGAGCGTAACCGTCTTGTTACCAATTCCTCTGAAAATAACCCTTTGTTGGAGGAATACAATGCTAACCTCCTTGCCTTACATTCCATAATCCTCAAAGGATTGACAACACATATTCAATCGTTGAAGTCAACTCTTGAAAGTTCACGTAAGGCGATTGCCCAAGAAGAGAATAAGATGGAGAGCACTCCCGGAAAGATACTCCCTCTTTTGTCGGAAAGCCGTCAAAGAAAAGTAAAGGAATCTCTATATCTATTCTTATTGGAGAGACGGGAAGAAAATGAGCTCAGTCAGAAATTTACTGCTGATAATCTTAGAGTCATTACTCCTCCTATGGGTTCTCTTAGGCCTGTTGCTCCTAAGAAGATGCTGATAATTTTAGTATGTCTCATCATCGCTTTTGGTCTTCCCGCAGCTATCCTTTACTTCTCTGAAGTGTTCAATACAAAAGTTCGTGGTAAAAAGGACCTGGAGAATGTCAAGATGCCGTTTGCCGGAGAAATTCCTCATGTCGGCAAGAAGCGTAAGCTTAAGATTGATGCAAAAGGCAAGCTGATTGGAAGGAAAGAGGAAACAGCTCCTATTTCAGTTGTGGCTGAAGGGAAACGTGATGTGGTCAATGAAGCTTTCCGAGTTATTCGCAGTAATATCGACTTTATGTCAGGTAAAGATAAAGGATGTCAAGTTGTGCTTCTGACGTCGTTTAATCCCGGCTCCGGTAAGTCCTTTATTTCCTATAATCTTGGTTTGAGTTTTGCAATTAAACATAAGAAGGTGTTGCTGGTTGACTGTGATTTGCGTCATGGTTCCTCCTCGATGTATGTGGGAATGCCTAAGAAAGGGTTGTCTGATTATTTGACAGGCAATACAAATGATTGGGAGGAGCTGATAAAAACTGCACCCGGGAATCCCAATCTCAGTATAATGCCTATCGGCAAAATGCCTCCGAATCCTGCGGAACTTCTGGAGAATGGTCGTCTTGATCAGCTTGTGGAGCAAGCCAAGAAAGATTATGACTATATTCTCCTTGACTGTCCACCTGTAAATATTGTGGTAGATACGAATATCGTAGGACGCCTTGCCGACAGGACACTCTTTGTGGTTCGTGCAGGATTGCTTGAACGTTCTGCCCTTAAGGAGTTGAATGAGCTTTATGAGGAAAAGAAGTTTAAGAATATGAGTGTCATTCTTAACGGCACTGAGGCTATCCATAGCCGATATTACACCTACGGCAACTATCAGTATCATAGCAAATAAGGGTAATACTAAAGATATTAACTATTTATTAGCTATCAGAAAAATTTTCAAATTTCAATTTTCAATTTATCTCAAGGTGTGGCCCTTTAAAAAAACAACATCCATACGTCAGGCAGGTCTTCTCACCGGACTGACAGATTGGCATTCACATATCCTGCCCGGTGTGGACGATGGAGTCAAAACTATGGAAGAATCACTCTTGATTCTTAAGTCATTTGAGGAATTGGGAGTGAAAAAAGTATGGCTGACTCCTCACATAATGGAGGATTATCCGAACACCCCCGCTGATCTGAAATCTCGATTTAATGAACTTCAGAAAGAGTGGAAAGGAGGCGTGGAAATTGCCTTGGCAGCCGAAAATATGCTCGATAATCTTTTCGAGGAGCGTCTTGAGGCAAACGATCTTCTTCCAATAGGTGAGGAAGGAAATCATTTGTTGATAGAGACATCTTATTATACTCCCCCTTACGGGATGGATGATATGATAGAGGCAATTTTCAGGAAGGGCTATTTCCCGATTCTTGCCCATCCTGAGCGGTATAGATATATGGAGGAGAAAGATTATAAGAAACTCCACGAAAGAGGGGTAAAGATGCAGATGAATTACCTGTCATTAGCCGGGGGATACGGAGAACAAGCACGAAAGAAAGCAGAATGGTTGCTGAGCAAAGGAATGATCGGTTATCTTGGAAGTGATATCCACCGACATAATGCCTTCCTGTCAGGAATAGGCACTAATACGGTAAACCAAAAGACTATGACCATATTAAAAAGGGATTAACTGCTTTGTTAATCCCTTTTTAATATGGTCATAGTCTCATAGAATTTCAAAAATAGCATATCCGCCCGGTTCAAGATTATATTTGCATGATTTCAATTTCTTTTTTTCAATTCCCTTTTTAGTTATGAGTTTCAGTTTTTCCCTTGATTTTAATTCAATAGTTTGTGGCATAGATATATCGTGATTTACCACAACAAAATACTTTTTCTCTCCATTCATAATCTCACTTAACAGGACTCCTTTTTCCCCGGTTTTAAATACCTTTAAAGGAGTCGGAAGGTCAATGAGCGGACGAGTTCCGGTGGGAATCTGCTTTCCCGTATGCCAAACTTCTGACACTCTACACCCGAGAAAAATGTCAGAATGAAGCTGAATCTGACGGTTTACTTCTTTCATCATAAACCACGTGGGAGTTGGTTCACCATTAAGATCAAGAGGGGCTGATCTGAACATTTCAGTGCGTGTTGGATCTAAAGAAACAGTGTAATAGATTATTCCTTGAGATCCGTATGCTAAGGAGGCAAATGCCTCAAGTGTCAGATAATTGATAGTAGGGGTGGGGTAATTATTATGTGGTGATGTAAGGCAGAAAGTATGGAAAGGGCATCCCGTTTCAGTTGTAACCTCACGTGCAATTTCCAAATTTTCATAATAATTGTCGAATACCCGGAGTTCTCCGTTTTTTTCAATAATGCAATAATTATCGAATGAGAAGAAAGGGGGAGAAAAAAGATTAACATATTCTTTAAGATATTTTTTATATTCCGGGGCTGGGTAAGGACCGGGATATTTGACAGGATATAGATCTACAAGACAAAAATGAGATGTGTCGATTGCACATACTCTCTCTTTACATTCCTTCCACTCTTCCAATTCCCCTATAGCGGGCTCATCTTTCAAAAAATAACCAATCACAGATGGGTGGGACATTAAGGAGTAGACACTTTCCCGATAAGTTTCCTTGTTTCTAACCGCCGGGCAGTTTACAAGATATTTCACACTTGAATTGTCAAGGGAATCGGCTATTTTTATACTATTGCGCAAGTTCATGCCCGGACCTAAAGATATATTAATCCCTCCTTCCTTAAGCAAATCAATGTTCCTTTTATTGAAGTCGTCTGCCTTATAGAAAGTAAGCCAACCAAGAATAGGAAACTCTTTTCGGGAATTAGTCTCTATGTTTGTCCGGGCATATAAGTCATTCTCTCCACTATTGAATAAGGGGAAAATGGACATAGTAACTAAAAGTAAGTTGAGTCGAAAATTTTTATTTTTCATATTTCTGTGAGAGTTAATGATGCAAAGATAAATAAAAAAGTTAAATAATATATTTAATATTGATTTGGAAAATAAATAGGAAAAATTATTTACGGTCATCTTAAATAAGTATAAGAAAAGAAAATTATGAACGTTATTAGATTATGATACAATGTGAATTTTGTTTTCTTTGTCCTTATAAGGGTATGGAAATATTATGAGCATAATATAGAGAAACTAATTCTCAACTTATTCTAAATTATTCAAACTACATCCCGGCATCAATCTTTGACTATTATAAAGTTAGTGCCGAAAGACTAAAATAAGAAAAATCGGTATATGATATACCTAATAATCATCATAGCGTTTCTTGTGTTAAGTTACTACTATGATTACCGTAATCATACTAATGGGAGATATTTCTGGTGGATGATTATGTTGATCATCCTTATTTGTGTTGCCGGATTCAGATATAGAATGGGAGGAGATTCCATTCGATATGAAAATTCTTATGATGAGCTCCCCACATTATCTACCTTAAAAAACAGAGATTTTTTAAATACCCGCTATGCTCCATTATATATAATATTATGCGCGGCATGCAGAAGTATAACACGAGATTTCGTCCTTCTTCAGTTCGTTGTAGCTATTTTTGTTAATATAGCATTTTTTAGATTCATATATAAGAATACCCCTAAAATATTTATAGCCGGTTTTCTCTATTTCCTCTTCCTTTATTTAATGCTTAACATGCAGGTGCTGAGGGAAGCTATAGCTGTGAGTTTTTTTCTGTTAGGCTGGAAAGCATTTGTCAGAAACAAATGGCTGATTTACTATGGATATGTGATGTTGGCATTCCTTTTTCATGTTTCAGCCGTATTGCTTTTTATTCTTCCGTTGATAAAATTGCCCTGGTTAAAATCCCTTTTCATTTTCGGGAAACGTAGCTGGATTATAATTCCATTGATTCTTGTTACTTCATTTGGTATCAAGTATTTCCTTTTTGATTTTGTGCAAGCCATTGCATTAACGGAAACAATGTCGGAAAGAGCCCAAACTTATTCAGAAGACGACTTGGGAGGCTCAACCAAAAATATTTTTGGTATAATCGGATGGCTGTTTCGTTCTTGTACGTATCCATTAATATCACTCTACTATTTGAAGAAACAAGGAGCGGAGAATGATCCCCATTTCCGAAACATTGAAATTATGTGTATGTTGAGTGTATACGTAGGAGAGATGTGTGTGGGGGTGTCCATCCTTAGCAGATACTTAAATTATTTCATGGTATTCCAGTTCCTGGTAATGTCTTATTTTATCTATAGCCGTTCCTTTAATTTTTTGAGGTTTAAGATTAAATTGCGATATTTTGGATGGATTGGTTTACTGATGCCTCTTATTGGAATTGTATTCTATATCGATTATTGTGCAAGTCTGACTCGATCCGGAAAATTAAAAGCTTATGATATGTATTATCCTTATTCTAATCAGATAGAAAAAAACATAAGCCCGAATCGTAAAAGAGTAATCAATTATAGTCGTAAGATTAGATGATATTTTAAAATGTCTGATATTAAAAAGAACTTTATATATAAAGTGCTTTTGACATTCTCAAATTATATACTTGGGTTTGTCACTCTCCCCTACATAACTCGAGTCCTTGGCCCGGAGAAATTCGGAGAGGTGAATTTTGTCATGAATACGGTTGACTATTTTATCCTCTTTGCCAGTATGGGGGTCATGACTATCGGTACGCGTGAAATCGCTATGAATAAAGAATCACGTCCGGATATTTCGAGAGTGGCATCCGATATTTTGGCGTTGAATCTGGCTTTTACGGGTGTTGTCTTGCTGATATATAATCTGTCTGTATTGATTGTGCCAAGTTTCGGAAGGTTTAATGATCTGTTTTGGATTGGCAATGCCAAGATATTGTTTTGGGCCCTCCTTGTGGAATGGTTTTTCACCGGTATTGAAAACTTTCGCTACATAACAATCAGGAGTTTGATCATAAAGACTCTTTATGTAGGTCTGGTCTTTATTTTCGTAAAGACCACTAAGGATTACAAATTATATTTTATCCTCACGGTTCTTTCTTTTGTAGTGAATGCCGTGGTCAATTTCGGATATTATTGGAAACAGATTGGGATACAATTCAAAAAAGTAAATCTGAAAAAATATCTTAAGCCGAATTTAAAATTGGGGACATATACGATTATGACATCAATGTATATCACATTCAATGTCATATTTCTCGGTATGGTCAGTGATATGAATGAAGTGGGATATTATTCAGCGTCCTTAAAATTATATTTTGTAATCCTAAGCATATTTTCAGCATTCACGGGAGTAATGCTTCCCAGGATGGCTGCCATAGTAAATTCAGGAGATAAAAGCCAGTTTTTTGATTATTTGAATAAGTCGTATCATCTTGTTTTTTTGTTTGCTTTTCCCATTCTCTTTGTAAGTCTTTTTTTAGCTCCCGAGATAATAGGGATTCTGGCAGGTAACGGATATAAGCCGGCAGTTGCTCCCATGAGGATTTTGATGTGTGCATTGCCTTTTGTCTGGTTATCACAAGTAATATCAGTGCAAGGACTGGCTGCAATAAAGAAAGATAGTATTCTTTTATGGGGAGCAATAATTGGTGCTTTATGCTCTTTGATAATTAATGTTTGCCTTACGCCCAGCTATGGAGCGGTAGGATCGTCTATAGTATTGGTTGCAAGCGAATGTTGTGTTACTCTTTTCAGTGTGTTGAGAGTGCGCAGTCTGAGATTATTTCCATTGCCCTCTGTTAAAATGATTTTAAGTTACTTATTGTGTAGCCTTCCTATTATAATTGTCGGAGCTTGTGCTTATTGGATAGATAATATTATTTTGAGATTTATTATAATAGGGTTGACAGGGAGTGTGGTAGCAGCATTTACATTGCTTGGATTTAGACGAAGGATGTTGTCAAATTAGAATTTATAAGAGAATAAATGAAAGACTTAAGGACTTATAGAGATTTAGCTAAATTAGTAGGAGCTATTGTATTCTTTTGGCTCTACATTCCCCATATAACGGTGTATTTTACATTGAACACCCACCGTAGAGAATTGATAAAAAGTGATTTATGGAGAATGAGAGGTCAGGTTAATCTCAATTTGGCACCTCTGATGCTATTATTATATTTCTTACATACCAATCGATATTATCGTTGTCTGTTTTATTATCGTATTGGTGCAATTTTGGCAATGCTTATAGGATGGTATAGACCCGGGGACAGATATTTTAAGTTTTCGCATACGTCAAAGGTCGGTAAAGCTGTATGGTTTGCTCATCCCTATGGCACAATTCTTAATGCTCAGAGCATAGGAGATAATTTCAGTTGCCTACATCTGACTACTATAGGAGATATAGGAGGAAAACGTCCTGTTATTGGTAATAATGTGAGTCTTGGTGCGAATGTTACTATTTTAGGGGATGTGGTGATAGGAGACAATGTAACTGTAGGGGCAGGAAGTGTAGTTGTGAAATCCGTACCCTCTAATTGCATAGTAGCAGGCGTTCCCGCTCGTATAATTAAAAAGTTATCTCTTGAAGATTAAGTCTTATGATTTAAGAAGTAGTTTGTTACTATCTCTTTATATTCTTCAGGAGAAGTCGTTGTGGAGGCATGACGTAAAGCTTCCTTACCCATTTTGTCTCTAAGCGACCTATCGGAAAGAAGTAATTGTAGCTTCTCTGCGAATTGTTCTGTATTTTTATTATCGACTACGAACCCATTGATGCCATCTTTGACTGTATATGGCATGGCGGAATTATTGAAACATATAATGGGCAGGGAATAGGTCTGAGCTTCAACCAATACCATACCGTATCCTTCAAGTAGTGAAGGAAAGGTGAATACATCCGTAGTGGAAAGAAGCTGCTCAAGTTCCTCTCTGGAAAGGAATCCGTGAAATTTCACATTCAGATTATGTTGCGCTATGTAGTCGGTCAAAGAGGAATAATACTCTTTATCCACTATTTTTCCTATGATGTCGAGCTGATAGTCGGTTCCGTATCGGGTCTGTAGAATTTCCAACGCCTCCAGCAGATATTTGAGACCCTTTCGAGGTTCGATAGTGCCCATGTAAGTAAGGTGCCCCGGAATGGGAGAGGGTAGATGTTTTACTTTTTTTTCGAATGGAATGGGCCAAAAGAGAAGATCCTTTTCCTTACGGATATCTTTCATTAAATCATAGACGTATGGACTGGGTATTATTACTTTAGAGGAAAGCTTTAGAAACCACTTCTCAAAATTTTTGAAAAGAGTTCTTTGGATGCTTTTGAACTGATGATATATGAAATGGTGGTGTACTACATATACCGGCTTTCTTTTCACATATCTCATCCATATCATCAAGGGAAAAAAACGGATACAGTATGAGCTGTTGGTAATAAACAAATTGTTTGAGGAAAATTTCTCTGCCTCTTTGATATGAGTCAGATAGGCAATAGGATTCTTGCTTCGTTTGTACGTAGTGCCGATGACCCCATAGTTGGCATCATATCCATCAACATTATTTATTGTATGAATGAGGTTACGGTCATAGATCTGCCCCCCTGTGACAGCCTCCGATTCATTATATAATGAAAGAAAACAAATTGATTTCATAAAAGGCAAGAGAGTTTAATTCTCCTTATTATATTAAAGAAATGCATCTTCGTTTATTGTATTCAGGATGAATAAAAAGATAACTTTACGGTCGGTTTTGTTTTTATAATTATTTTTGAGTAATTTTGTGTGGTAATAATTATTAACACAACATCATGGAAACTTTGGACCCGGAAGTTGAGGTCTCAGTAATCATAGTTAATTATAACACATCTTCTTTGATTATTGATTGTCTGAAGTCAATAGTAAAAGAGACAAGAGGGATTAGCTATGAAGTAATAATTGTTGACAATGCTTCTGAACCGGACATTGAAAGTAAAATCCGTTCAGGGGTGCCCGATTTGCCCAACGTAAAGTTTTGCTTATCTTCAGAAAATAACGGATTCGGTGTGGGCAATAATATAGGAATGGAATCTGCAAAGGGAAGGAAACTTTTATTTCTTAATCCCGACACTCTGCTGATTAATAACGCTATTAAAATTCTTTCTGACTTCCTTGATAACAATCCACGTGTTGCTGCATCCGGTGCCAATCTTTTTACCCGCGAAGGCAGTCCTAATTTCTCTTTTAAAAGAAGGTTGCCCGGAGTAATGTGGGAGGTTAATGAGCTACTGCATAATATTATTGACAAAAGGATATTTGCTCCTGATCTTACCTTTAATTATGGTGCATCTCCAATTGAGGTGGGTTATATCACTGGGGCTGATCTTATGGTAAAAAAAGAAATAATTGAAGAGATCGGTGGTTTTTCACCTGATTTTTTCCTTTACTTTGAAGAGACTGATCTTTGCGCCAGGATAAAGGAATCCGGAGGAAAGATTTTTAATGTGCCTTCCGCAAAAATAATTCATCTTGAAAGTCAGTCAATGGCAGGAGATAACTCTCCCATAAATTACTTTAAGATAGATAATTTGGAGAAAAGCCATCTAACTTATTATAAAAGAAATTTAAACCCTCTTTCAAGAGGGTTAGGACTATGGGTCTATAGGGCTTTCCTGCTAAGTAGGATTATAGCCACAAGGGGGAAAAAGAGAGAAGAATATATCTATCGTTACCGAAAATTCAAAGAGTTAAACAGGTGAGGAGTATGTATAGGAACAAAAATTTCTTAATAGCCGTTACTGCCTTATTCTTGAGCATATTATTCATGTCGTGCAGTGATGACGTAAGGTATGTGAGCATAACTCATTTATCACCTTCTCCTAAAACCCTTTCAATAGGAAACTATCTTGGCAATACCCAAAATATTCATCCGAAAGTTTTATATTTTGAGTCAGGGTGGAACGGATATATATTTTGGATGGCTTATACACCTTATCCAAACGGTAAAACAGATGCAGAAAATCCATGTATAGCCGTATCGAATGATGGTTTTATATGGACTACCCCCGGAATGCTTAAGAATCCTTTGGCGTTTGCACCTGCAAATGGTTATAATTCGGATACTCATTTAGTTTTTAATTCTGATGAGAATAAGCTTGAATGTTGGTGGAGGGAAGTCGACATGAAAAAAAACGAGGATTATATTGTAAGAAAAACATCTCATAATGGGGAGGATTGGGGAGAAAGAGAGGTCGTCTTTCATGAAGACGGCGACATGATGCACTTATCTCCCTCTATTTTTATGAATGAGGGTAAATATGTAATGTTATATTGCAATGGAAAGGATATCATAAAAGTTTCCGGGCGGACTGACACTAAAGACGCTATTGAATGGGGGGAAAAAGAATCATTGGAGATCAAATGGGGAAATATCATTCCGTGGCATCTGGACGTAATAGCAGATGATGAAAATAATATGGAAATGGTAGTATGTTGCTACGAAAGAGGAGGTAACAATAATATGGCTGATTTGTACTATGTCAAGTCTGACAGTCAATCGCAGTCTTTTTCAACTCCACAACTTATCATTCGTCGGTCATTATACTCATTAGATATTCATTCCCGCTCAATATATCGTAGCTCATTATTAAAAATTAATGGAATTTATTATGTTTACTTCAGTTGCATAGATTATAACTGGAGAAGAGCAATGTCTTTAGCTTCGGGAGAGAATATTGAGCAGTTGCGATTCCATGATTTAACTACTCCAATAATTACTGTGAACTAATTTTTCGCACTTACTTAAACCCTGAAAATTGAGAATATTATAATAAAAAAGTGTTATTGACGTTTTAAAAGGGAGGTCTTTTTTAGGACTAACTTATATTTTCTCCTCAAATGTCACGGGTTCACTCTATAATTTAAATATTTTTAGCTTTAAACTATCCTCGCTCTTATGGCAAATATAATGATAATAGGAACCAATATGATGAATATTTATAATCATCGTTTGGAACTTGTCAAAGCCCTGCTGGAGCAAAATCATATTGTTTCAATAGTAGCTCCCGCCGGAGGTGAGGAGAAAGAACTTATATCACTCGGAGTCAAGTTTATAGATACTGCTGTTGATAACAGAGGAACAAGCTTAAAGTCTGATCTCAAACTTCTCGGCACCCTTATTTCTATTTTAAAGAAAGAGCGCCCCGACATAGTGCTGACTTTCTATACCAAGACAAATATCTATGGAGGAATTGCATGCAGAATCCTGAAAATTCCTTACATAGAGAATATAACCGGGCTCGGTACAGCTATTTGCAACGGAGGTTTGTTATCCAAGTTTATGGTGTTTCTTTACTCTTTGGCATTAAAATCTGCGGAGATGGTCTTTTTTCAAAATTCACAGAATTTGGATTTTTTCAACCGCACTAAAATTCGCTTGAAGGATCGCTGTCTGTTGCCTGGTTCCGGAGTAAGTCTTTTACGTTTCAAACCTCTTCCATATCCCAAGGATGGTCCACTCACTTTCTTATTTATTTCTCGTGTATTGAAAGAAAAGGGTATTTATGAGTATGTGGAAGCCGCCCGTCAGATAAAGAAGAAATATCCTGAAACCCTCTTTTATGTTATTGGACCATATTCCGACGAATATAAGGAATATTTACAGAAGGCAACTCAAGAAAATGTAATTATTGTTACCGGGAAAACTAACGATGTGAAGAGGTTTCTTCAGATGGGTCACTGTACGGTTTTTCCATCTTTCTACGGAGAAGGAATGGCAAATATCTTGCTGGAGAGCGCTGCCAGTGGTAGGCCCGTAATAACAACCAATGTCCCCGGGTGTGGAGAGGCTGTTGAGGATGGTAAAACGGGTTATGTTGTAAATCCCCGGGATGTGCATGACTTAGAGTTGAAATTGGAGAAATTTATTTCTTTAGACAGACAAGAGAAGATTTCTATGGGTAGCGAGGGTCGAAAAAAGATGGAGAGGGAATTTGATAGAAATATTGTGATTCAAGCTTACCTAAAGGAAATTAATAAAATATTGAAATAATGAAAATCGCTTTGATAGGAGGAAGCGGGTTTGTAGGAACCCGATTGATTGATCTTCTTAATGAGGATCCCCTGAAATACGATTGCAAAAATATAGATCTTTTGCCCAGCCATTTTTTCAATGATATTACAGTCATTGGTGATGTTAGAAATCAGGAGGAAATGGATCGTGAGTTGAAAGGGATGGATGTCGTGGTTCTCTTAGCTGCCCAACATCGGGATGATGTTACCCCTATTTCCCTTTATTATGACACTAATGTGGGAGGCATGGAGGTTACTCTTCGAGCGATGGAGAAAAATGGTGTTAAGCGTATTGTGTTTTTCTCTTCTGTTGCGGTATACGGGCTGAATAAGAAAGATCCTGATGAGAATCATCCGGCTGATCCCTTTAATGATTATGGCAAATCGAAATGGCAAGCTGAACAAGTGTTGAAGAAATGGTATGACACTCACAAGGATTGGAATATCGACATAATCCGTCCAACCGTTATTTTCGGAGAACGAAATCGTGGAAATGTATATAACCTTCTTAAACAAATTTCCTCGGGAAAATTCCTTATGGTCGGAAAAGGTGAGAATCATAAATCAATGGCATACGTAGGGAATATAGCCGCATTTGTGAAGTTTCTTATTGATAATGTTTCGGAGAATTATAATGTGTTTAATTATATTGATAAACCTGATAACAACATGAATCAATTGGTTAGACATGTCTCAAAAGTTCTTGATAAGCATATTCCCGCCACACACTTTCCTTATTGGCTTGGTATGCTGGGGGGATACGGATTTGATATCCTCGCGAAGCTTACCGGGAAAAAATTGGCGATTTCTTCCGTAAGGGTTAAAAAGTTTTGTGCAACCACTCAATTCAACGCAGATAAAGCTCATTCCTCCGGATTTAAGGCGCCTTATTCTTTGGATGAGGGTTTAGCTCGTACTTTAGAATTTGAATTTGTGCATCCGCGTACAGATGAAATAACATTTAAAACGGAATAGCACTATCGGTGAAATTTCCATCCCATAACCTAAAAGGATACTCAATATGATGAATTGAGAACTTTCTTATATAGGTTATGATACTTTTCTGCTGTATTGAAAATAGAAAATTCAACAGCCTTTCTTTTGCCTTTTGCTATCAACTCCTGTCGGATTTCCTCTTTTTCAATCAAGTTCATAATAAGGTTTGTTAATTTTTCGTCATCTCCTGCCGGAAATAAAAGACCTGTACCGGTTACTACCTCTTTTAGTCCTGCAACTTCAGAGGCTATGACGGGAAGGTTTCCCGCCATCATCTCAACTGCAGTGAGTCCAAAGCCTTCCCAATTGGAAGATTGAACCCCTATAAAGGAATTATGAATCAAATCGGGAATGTCCCCGCGTTCTCCTAAGAATACTGTTCTGTCGCTAACTCCAAGTTGTTTGCTAAGGTTTTTATTACTTTCTATTGTCTCGCCGTCTCCAGCAAAGACTGCAAAAATACGCTTATCCGGAATCCGGGAGATAGTACGGATCACAGTGGCTTGATCTTTGGAAGGAACAAATCTTGAAACCATTAGCACAGGAAAACCTTCTCTGCCGAATAATTCAAGAGCATTTTTAGAAGTCCTGTTCTGAAAAGGTTCCAAATCTATACCGTTCTCTACAACAATCCCTCTTGATTTGATAATCTTTTCTCCAATCCATTCCGAGAGGTTCTTTTGGGTAGACTCGCTTATACAGCCTACCGCCTCATACTGACTATATACCCATCGTTCGAGAGGCTGCAGCCATTTATGGGCTCTTCGTCGGTTATGTGTACTATGCTCAGTGAAAATGAGTGGAGTCTTAGTGATTGTTTTTGCAAGCGCTGCAAAATAATTGGCAGGGAAAAGATGAATATGAGCCAAATCTGCCTTTTTGAGGTGAGGAATAAGTTTGGCTATGACTTTTGGGGAACGTATGGATGTGTCAAGGGAAATAATTGGTATTCCTGCCCTCATAATTTTATCTTCCAGAGAAGAATTTTGGCGTTGGAACACAATAACGGTAATGTCTAATCCGAAATCTCTTTTTAATATGGGTAGAAAATCAGAGAGTAATTTCTGAGCTCCTCCGATCTCAAGAGAAGAGATGACATGTACTACTTTCATAAGTTATAGTTTATAATATCCTCTGAACCATTCAACAGTTTTTCTTATCCCCTCTTCAAGAGGAGTGGATGGTACGAAATTTGTTGCGGACGCAAGTGCTGATGAATCAGCATACGTGCGCACTACATCCCCGGGCTGCATGGGCATAAACTCCTTCTCGGCCTCTCTTCCAATTGTCTTCTCTATACATTCAATATAGTCAATAAGTTTGATGGGATGCTGATTGCCAATATTATATATTCTATAAGGGGCTGGAGAGAAAGAGGGGTCAGGATTTTTGGGGTCCCAGTTTTCACACTTTTCAGGAATGATTGTCGAAATTCTGATTATACCCTCCACAATGTCATCGATAAAGGTGAAATCTCGCCACATCTCTCCGTTATTGAAGACTTTGATAGGCTTATTCCTTAAGATTGAATCAATAAATAGGAATGGCGACATGTCGGGTCTTCCCCATGGTCCATAAACCGTAAAGAATCTAAGCCCCGTAATGGGAATATTGAAGAGATGAGAATAGGCATGAGCCATCAATTCATTGCTCTTTTTGGTGGCAGCATAAAGACTTATTGGGTGGGCGATATTATCTTTCTCTGAAAAAGGGACTTTTCCATTCAGACCGTACACACTGGAAGACGAGGCAAAGACAAGGTGATCGACCTTACTGAATCGGCATCCTTCCAGAATATTTAGAAATCCGTTTATATTGGATGATATGTAGGCGTGAGGATTGACAAGTGAATGACGCACTCCCGCCTGAGCTCCTAAATGAATGACAATGTTAAAATAATAATCTTGAAAGAGTTTTGAAATATCATCGTTATCTTCAAGATTCATACGGATAAAACTGAAATCAGGATAAATCACGCTTGAGATCTTTTTATTCCATTCAATGTCTTCAGACGAAATGCCTAAAATCTTAAGACGGTCATATTTTAGTGTGGGGTCATAGTAGGAATTGATATTGTCAATCCCTATTACTTTATATCCTAAAGACAACAATTTACGAATGACCGAGAAGCCGATAAAACCGGCTGCCCCGGTTACTAAAATATTCATTGGTTAAATCCTTATTGTGTGAATATTGACTTGATCAGGTGGTTTTTTGATCGAATCAGTCCTATTATTTTTTATTATGACAAAATTAATATTTTTTTGTATTGTTAGCAAATTTCTTTCTATTAACACGCCTATCTTTATCGAAATACCATCCCCACTTATTGAAGTATTTAATCATTGACATTATGTGGATATTTCTCATCTTATTGTCAGAATAGGAACTCTTGGCGTATTCATGAAAGATATGAACGTGAGGAAAAAAGATCATATAGGCTATTTTCCCCACCCGCCTGCTTAAATCAACATCTTCTCCATAAAGAAAAAAACGTTCGTCAAATAGCCCTGTTTTAAGTAAAGTGGAGCACCGAAAAAACATGAAACATCCCGAGAGCACAGGTATTTCCATTATTCTATCATCATTTGAAGATGGAAATTCATATTTACGATTGACGTATGCTTTTATTGACTTTACCGGTATGAAGCGTCTTACTATTAAATCAAGTGGGGTGGGAAGATGTTTGCATAGACGCTGCTCCCTTCCGTCAGGATAAAGAATCTTAGGCATTATTGCTCCACACTCAGGATTCTTATCCATATACCGGTATAATTGTTCTATGACATTTTCTGTCCAGTAGACATCCGGGTTTAAAACCAGATGGTAAATGGCTCCTGATTCCAAACCTTTGGTTATTCCTATATTATGACCCGCTCCATAGCCTCTGTTGTCATTATGTATATATTCTATCTTTTCATAGTCTGAGACTATTTCTTTCAAATTCTCATTTTCCGAATGATCAATAATATATACACAACTAATGGGTGATTTGAGCAGACATTTTAACAGCCTTTTCAAATCATTAGGTTTTGTATGATAGGTTACTATAGATGCGGTTATCATCTATTGCAAGGTTTATGAGTAAGTAAATATCTCAGCAAAATGAGACGATAGGATATTTTGCATATTATACTCAGCGTGCTTTTACGCCCAACTGAGGAAAGCGTATGATTATGTCGGCGTAGATATAATAACGGCTCTTGTAGTAATTTTATTTTGCCTCGTTGGGCGATACGCAGCCCTATCCATTGATCATAATAGAATTTTTTAGAATTAGGAAAAGGAAGGATCTGAAATAAAGTTTCCTTTTTGAATGCCATGCAACATCCTGTGAAACTGTTCTTATAAAGATTTCTAAGGAAGCCTTTTCTGGGTTTGTGGTCTTTGAAAATAGAATTATTGATTGGAGTCAGTTCATTATTGGTAACAATACAGTCGTGAATTACACAATCATAATTTTCAAGTGCTTTAACACATTTTTCAATTTTACCTTTTATCCACACGTTATCCTGATCAGATAAAAAGATTATATCTCCGGAAGCTTTTCGGATGGCATTTTCCATATTATTGTTAACCCCTTGAGTCTCTTTATTAATAAAGATTTTTATTCGGGAATCTTTAAAATTTCTAATAATAGGAAGGGTGTTGTCTGTTGAGCCATCATCAGATATAATGATCTCATCCTCATTCTCTAATTCAGGAATAATAGATTGAATTTGTTCTTTAATGAAAAGCTCGCCGTTATATGTTGCTAAACACACTGATACCATTAGTTAAACATCATTGTATGAGTAAGAGGTCATTATGGGGAGATTGAAGTTGACAAAAGTAATAAATTTTGCTTGATATTCAAAATTCCATTTTCTGTACTATATTACATGCCCATAGTATGATTTGATTCACAATGACTTAAAATAGAAATACC
>CAMWSM010000037.1 GCA_947176915.1 uncultured Porphyromonadaceae bacterium
GAGAGTAGGTAATCGCCCCCTTAGGAAGAGCAATCGAAAGATTGCTCTTTTTTTTTGCTTTTGAGGGGATTTCGGAATTGTCGGAATTATCTGAGATTTGTTTGGCTGTTTCAGATTTATTTTGTAATTTTGCATGCCGATTATATCCAGTTTGTTATCCGTCCTGCCTCATCACAACGCGATTTAGGCCTTTTTCGTTGTGGTGTTCTGTAAGGACGGTTTTTCGAGTGCCCTTTTGAGGGTGGCTCTATTAATAAACTTTTAAAACATTTCATCCACAGTGGATACTTTAAGTTACAAGACTCAGTCTGCGACTCCTGCTACAATCGAGAAACAGTGGGTAGTCATCGACGCAACAGATCAGGTTCTCGGCCGCCTCTGCTCTAAAGTGGCTAAAATTCTTCGCGGTAAGTATAAACCCGATTTTACTCCTAACCTTGACTGCGGCGATAACGTGATTATCATTAATGCCGACAAGGTGATCATGAGCAAAGACAAAATGAACACACGCGAATATCTCCGTTACACAGGTTATCCCGGCGGTCAGCGTTCGTTCACTCCTGCCGATCTTATGGCAAAGTCTTTCAAGAAGACAATCAAGCCGGGTCGTCATCCTCTCTTCATCAAGGTTGTGAAGGGTATGCTCCCCAAAGGTCCCCTCGGCGCAAAACAGCTCAACAACCTCTATGTTTACAATGGTTCCGAGCACGGACACGAAGCCAACAATCCAAAAGTAATCGATATCAACAAACTGAAATAATAGAAGCAGATGGAAAAAGTAAATGCAATTGGCCGTCGTAAAGCAGCCGTAGCTCGTGTTTATCTCACTGAGGGAAGCGGAAACATAGTCATCGACAAGCGTCCTCTCGATGTATATTTCCCCTCTTCTATTCTTCAGTATGTTGTAAAGCAGCCTTTGAATACTCTTGAGGTAGCGGATAAATATGACATTGTAGCTCACCTTGATGGTGGCGGCTATAAGGGTCAGGCAGAGGCTCTTCGTCTTGCTATCGCAAGAGCACTCGTGAAAATTAATCCTGAGGATAAGCCGGCTCTCCGTGCTGAAGGCTTCATGACTCGCGACCCTCGTGCCGTAGAGCGTAAGAAACCCGGTCAGCCCAAGGCTCGCAAGCGCTTCCAGTTCTCAAAGCGTTAATCCTTTTCAGATTGTCAAGGAAATTTATTGTTTAGTATCTAAATCCGCCGGATGAACTTTCACGGTTCCTACCGGTGGATTGGATTTCTAACGAAATTTAAATAAAGAAAGTAAACAACCGCGCGAGAGCGCAAAAAACAAAAAACAAAAATGGCAACTCCCACTTTTGAACAACTCCTGGAGGCTGGCTGCCACTTCGGCCACCTCAAACGTAAATGGAATCCCGCTATGGCTCCTTATATCTTCATGGAGCGCAATGGCATCCATATCATTGACCTTTACAAGACAGCAGCCAAAATCGACGAAGCTGCCGCAGCCCTCAAGCAGATTGCCAAGAGTGGCCGCAAGGTGCTTTTCGTGGCTACTAAGAAGCAGGCTAAAGAGGCTATCGCTGAGAAGGCAGCTTCAATCGGCATGCCTTTCGTAATTGAGCGCTGGCCCGGTGGCATGCTTACTAACTTCCCTACCATCCGTAAGGCTGTTAAGAAGATGACCACTATCGACAAGATGACTAAGGATGGCACTTTCGATAATCTTTCAAAGCGCGAGAAACTTCAGATCACACGTCAGAGAGCCAAACTTGAAAAGAACCTTGGTTCAATCGCAGATCTTTCACGTCTTCCGAGCGCACTCTTCGTAGTTGACGTTATGAAGGAGCATATCGCAGTAGCAGAGGCTAACCGTCTTGGCATACCTGTATTCGGTATCGTAGATACAAATTCAGATCCTGACAGCGTTGATTATGTAATCCCGGCTAACGATGACGCTTCAAAGAGTATCGAGGTGATTCTTGATGCAGTTTGCGGCGCAATGGCTGAGGGTCTTGAGGAACGCAAGGTAGAGAAGATTGATGCTCCCGAGGAGGATAAAGATGCTGAGGCAGCGCCTAAGCGTCGTCGCGTGCGTCGCAATGATTCTCAGAAGGAGAATGTAGTTGAGGAGACAGTTGTGGAGGAAACAGCTGAACCCGCTGCTGAGTAATATTTAATAATTTGAATTTTAACAGACAATGGCTGTATCAATAGAAGATATCAAAAAACTGCGCCACATGACAGGTGCAGGCATGATGGACTGCAAGAATGCTCTTGCCGAGACTAACGGCGACATCGACGCAGCTATCGAGATTATCCGTAAGAAAGGTCAGGCAGTCGCTGCAAAGCGTGAGGACCGCGAAGCTGCAGAGGGTTGCGTGCTTTCTGCTGTAAAACCCGGTTTCGGCTGTATCGTGGCTCTTAAATGTGAGACTGACTTCGTTGCTAAGAACGAGTCATTCCGCGCTCTTACAAAGGCTATCCTTGAGGCTGCCCTCCAGGCAGAGGCAAAGACTCTTGACGAGGTTAAGGCTCTTGATCTTAACGGCCGCAGCGTAGAAGAGAATATCACTGACGAAATCGGTAAGACCGGTGAGAAGATGGAGCTTGGTGCATACGAATATGTTGTGGCTCCTACTGTAGCAGGTTATGACCACCTTGGCAATAAGCTGGCTACAATCGTTGGCCTAAGCATCGAGGGAATCGCTCCCGAGGTTGGCAAGGAGATCGCAATGCAGGTTGCAGCGATGAACCCTGTAGCTGTAGATCGCGACCACGTTGAGAAGTCAGTAATCGAAAACGAATATAACATTGCTGTAGAGAAGACTAAAGAGGAGCAGGTTAAGAAAGCCGTAGAGGTAGCCATCAAGAAGGCAGGTCTTAATCCTAACCACTTCGACAGCGAGGATCATATCGCTTCCAACATCGCTAAAGGTTGGATCACTGAGGAGGATGCTGCCAAAGTGCGTGAAATCAGCAAGGCTGCTGCAGAGGCAAAGGCTGCTAATCTCCCCGCTCAGATGATTGAGAATATCGCTAACGGACGTATCAACAAGTTCTTCAAGGAGAACTGCCTTATGGAGCAGGAATACACTCGTGATGCCAAGAAGACCGTTGGTCAGTATCTTGACAGCGTAGAGAAAGGTCTTGTTGTTGTAGAATTCAAGCGTGTTAACCTCAACGAAGACTAATCGTTAAGGATTCAATAAAAGATGAGGGCGTATCAAATATTTGATACGCCCTCATCTTTTATTGAATCCTCTTTTTATTTTTCGTCCTTGTTTATTGTCCGTCATTGACGGGAGGATCAAACTTGTCGAGGTTTGCGATAAGATAGTCCCAGGCGGCGTCGTGGTCGTAAGGAATTTTCTTCTCGATAATGGCTTCCTTCACAAAGTTTTTCATTTCAGAGAGCACAGGACCGGGTGAATAGCCGAGCCTTTGCATGATTTCGTTGCCGTCGATGGGGTTTTTCCACCGGCGCAGGGCGTCGGCATCCTCAACAGCTTTCATTCTCTCCCGAAGCTTAGCGAACCCCTCCAACTGGCGTTTGACCTTCTCGGGCTGTTTGGAGGTGATATCGCTTTCGGCAAGAATCATCAGATCGTCGATGTCATCGCCGGCATCCGTAATCATCCTTCTCACTCCGGAATCGGACACTCCTTCCTCGCCGACCGACTGGGGACGCATGTGAAGACCTACGAGTCGTGCCACATATTTCATTTTTTCATTCAATGGCATTTTCATGGCTTTAAAAATGCGAGGAATCATCTTTTCCCCAATGAAATTATGATTATGGAAGGTCCATCCTAATTTAGGATCATAGCGCTTTGTGGTCGGTTTGGCGATATCATGCAGCAGGGCAGCCCATCGCAGCCATTCATTATCTGAACGCTTTGCCACATTGTCAACAACCTGGATGGTATGGTTGAAATTATCCTTATGTCCTTTCCCCTCTTTCATTTCAACACCCTTGAGAGGGACAAGGGAGGGGAAAACAATAGGAAGAAGTCCTGCGAGATCAAGAAGCCGCCAGCCTACGGAGGGACGCTTTGAACGCATTATTTTAGACAATTCATCATTAATCCTTTCACGCGTGATAATCTTCATTCTTCCGGCATTGCGGCGGATTGCCTCAAAAGTCTCCGGCAAGATTCTGAAAGAGGATAGACGGGAAATGCCGTCGGATGATACTTTCTCCTGATATAATTGAGAGGCGAATCGAATTGCCCTCAGCATTCTCAGAGGGTCATCGGAGAATGTAATGTCAGGATCAAGAGGGGTTCTTATTATACCCTGATGGAGATCAACAAGACCGTTGAATGGATCCAGAAGCTCTCCAAAGTTATCCTTGTTAAGCGCTACCGCCATTGCATTTATTGTGAAATCGCGGCGTTTCATATCGTCTTCCAGACTGCCGTCTTCAACGATTGGATTACGTGAATCGCGTGTATAAGATTCACGGCGGGCGCCTACAAATTCAAGTTCCAGATCTTTGAATTTCACCTGTGCCGTGCCATAGTTGGGAAATACCGACAAATGTGCTTTAGGACCCAACCTGTGTGCAACCGCCTCCGCGAGTTCAATGCCGGAACCTACCGTAACAAAATCATAATCCTTTGATTCACGTTTGAGGAAAATATCGCGGACAAATCCGCCTACGGCGTACACCTCTCTGCCCAGTTCATCGGCTACTTCACCGATTATTTTAAAAACAGGATGCTTTAAATCTTCTTTAAGATTCATCTATTCTATTTTCTGATTGTCATTAATTAAGCTTCACAGTTTAAACTTAAGGGATGATCAACCTCCATCCCCGGAGTGTCAACCCTCCATCGGAGGGTGTGAAACTTGAGTCATTGATTAGAGCAGCTATCTCTCAGAGAGCCTGAATCTCTTCAGGAAAAACCGTTATTGCTTTTAATCCGTCCGGAGTGACGACATACGTGTTCTCCACACCTACGGCACCCACTCCGGGAATAACAAACTTAGGTTCAAGAGCAATTGTCATCCCCTCTTCAAGAATATCCTTGCTGCGTGATGTAACGACAGGGAGTTCGTTTAACTCAATCCCGATTCCGTGTCCAATAAAAGGGGCTTGCTGCCGATGACCCATAAAGTATTTATCGAAGCCCTCATCGGCGGCAATACCCACAGCCAAATCATAAAGCGAGGCAACAGGAAGCCCCGGCTTGCCGATCTCTTCACACTTACGGAGAATTGAACGGGAACATTCGTGAGCTTTAAGAGCTAATCCGGAAATCTCCCCGAGACGCCATACACGCGTCATGTCGGTTTGATAACCATTGAAGGAGCCGGACATGTCTACCATTACAGTCTCCCCCTGACATATCCTCTTGCCGTTGGCTCCTCCGGGGAGCGAAGGATCTACTCCCGCCCCACCCATAGTGAAATCATACGGACTCGGCACATCGGCGTTATCTCCGGCTATGACCGACCCCATGTTTATTTCCATCAGGTTGCCGGAAGTACGTATGAATCCTAAATTTCCTTCCAGACGCAGAATACGCTCAATCTCTATCTGAAATTCAAGGTCTGTCATATTTTCCCGGTAGCAGCGTGTAACCTGCCGGTAAGCATCAGCCTGATGAATGCCATCCTCTTTCATACGTTGCAATTCCCATGGAGTCTTAATCATACGGGCACGCTTAAGCGCTTTCGAGCCGTTGACAGCATCCGCATCAGGGAAAAGAGCTTTCAGTCTGACCACATCGGAGTAAAGCAGGGAGTCGAATTCATAACCCACCTTGGAAGGTGCGGGAAGGGAAAGCTGTGTAAGAAGAGAGGGGATGTTTTCCGGTTTACGGATATAGACCACATCTTCCTCCGGCTCATACCCGACCGGTTTTATCACGAACCATACCGGGCTGCCGGAAGAGGGTATATATATGTAGCCTCGGAAGAAGCGGGATGCGGTATAGTAAATATTGGCGTTAGAAGCCACGAGGAGTGCATCCATGCCCTCCTCCTTCATATATTTCTGCACCGAAGCAATTCTAATCAGAATATCCGGCTTTATCTCATCTTGAATCAGTTTCATATTAAAATATAATTGAAAAGGGCGTCCTCCTTCAGTTTAGCGGATTTTTTATACGGAGAGGGGTAGTGCTTCCTGTTTTAGATAGGGAGATGCCTATAGCATTTATGCCTACCGTTTCTTCAGGCGACAGCGGGGTAGATATAGAGACACTGTAGCCCTCATGGATCGGCACTCCATGTCTTAATGTATCGGTTATCTCAAACAGTCCGAGATTGCCGTTGCCAAGCGGCTTGCCATTATCGGAGAAGAGAGTCAGGTCAAGGCGCGTGGAATCGGGAGCCGGATGGGAGAGGGAGTATTCTTCAATATCGAGCACAATATTTCTTGAACGGGACCGGCTGTTGAATCTTATCGTAAGAACCACATCGTAAAGACTTCTGTCTAACTCGGCTGAATCAGCAGGGTGAGGGGAGAAGTCGGCAACCCAGCCGAGAGGTATTCCCTCAGTTTTAAACGTATCGAATTGGGAATACTCCACGTGTGTGATCTCCACACAGGCGGAGAGGAGGAGGGAAAAGACAATCCATCCTGCCGACTGTCGTAAAGACAGACGCAGAATGGATGCTATGTGAAGAAGGCCACGGGTCATATACCTACATTATAATCCCTATTATAAACCCTCCTGGAGTCAGGACTCCTGCTGAGGTTTCTGCTTATTGTTTTTCTTATGATTCCCGGAATGATGTTTCGACGGACGCTGATTATTCGGGTGAGCAGCCGTACGCTGTGCCTTCTGAGCAGGGGCGCCCTTTGCAGGCTGAGGGGGAGCAGACTGCTGGGGAGATGGCAGCTGCGGAGCAGGATGGGAAGCTTTCTTTTTCTTTTTCTTTTTCTTGGTTTTATCGAAACGGGTTACGCTGTCCTGCCCGATGATATCTCCATATTCCCTCTGCACCTCTTCCTCATTATCCTCATCATCACGGAGAGAATCCACACGTATACCCTGCTTATTGAGCGCTATTATCTCGAAAGCCCTGCGTGCATCGATAGTAACAAGATTGGCAGGAATGCCTTTATCAGTAGAATATGTTACGCTGCGTGAAAGAATGTCTGTCTTGAAAAGATAGTAAGTGGCATCTTTTGTCTCAAGGGCTATCTCTTTTCCGGGGAGTTGTTTCTGCGCCTCGGCGTAGGCGTCTATCTCGAAATTAAGACAGCATTTCAGTTTCGCACACTGTCCGGCGAGCTTCTGAGGATTCATCGATAGGTCCTGGATTCGCGCGGCGCCTGTTCCGACTGAGACAAAACGGCTCATCCATGAGGAGCAGCAAAGGGGTCTGCCACAGGGACCGATACCTCCTATTCGTCCCGCCTCCTGACGGGCGCCGATCTGTTTCATTTCAATACGCACCTTGAAAGTCTCGGCAAGCACCCGGATCAGTTTACGGAAGTCCACACGTTCGTCAGCAATATAATAAAAGATTGCTTTGCCGCCGTCGCCTTGATATTCCACATCACCAATCTTCATAGCGAGTCCGAGCTCTTCAGCAATCCGGCGTGCCTTAATCATTGTTGAATGCTCGCGGGCACGAGCCTCTTCAAATTTCTCTATATCCGACTGACGGGCAATGCGGAACACCTTCTTAAGATCTGCTGCGGAGCGCACACCATTCTTTTTCATCTGAAGCGCCACGAGCGGACCGATCATTGTAACCCTGCCGATATCATGTCCGGGAGAAGCTTCAACGGCTACGATATCGCCTATTTTCAAAGGGATGCCTGAAGGATTGCTGAAAAAGCCCACACGAGTGTTTTTAAAGAGCACTTCCACCACACCCTTCGGGTCAGAGCCGGGAATATCGGCAAGCCAGTCTGTGGCAAGAAGTTTGCCTCGTGGCTCCCTTCGGGCACATCCCATACAGTCGCCGCTGCTATGACAGGCAGGGCATCCGCTTGAGAAAACGCCTTTTTCCTTATCTTCCATAAAAACGGCTATTGGGGTTATTTCGCGAATGCTACAGCACGGGTTTCACGTATGACAGTGATCTTCACCTGACCGGGATAAGTCATCTCATCTTGAATGCGGCGTGCGATTTCACTTGACAGTTTATCTGTCTCTTCATCAGAAATCTTATCGGCGCCGACGATTACGCGAAGTTCACGACCTGCCTGAATTGCGTATGTCTTAAGCACACCGGGATAGGAGAGTGCGAGCTGTTCGAGATCATTGAGGCGCTTAATGTAAGCTTCGACAATCTCACGGCGTGCACCTGGACGTGCGCCGGAGATTGCATCGCACACCTGTACGATTGGAGCGAGAAGGGATGTCTGCTCCACTTCATCATGGTGAGCGCCGATTGCGTTGCAAATTTCCGGTTTCTCTTTATATTTTTCAGCAAGTTTCATGCCGAGGAGAGCATGTGGGAGTTCCGGCTCATCGTCAGGCACTTTGCCAATATCGTGAAGTAGGCCTGCACGACGCGCTTTTTTAGGATTGAGACCTAATTCGGAAGCCATCACCGCGCATAAGTTGGCAGTTTCGCGGGAATGCTGGAGTAGGTTCTGACCGTATGAAGAACGATATTTCATACGTCCCACCATACGTATCAGTTCAGGATGGAGACCGTGTATTCCAAGGTCTATAGCCGTACGCTTTCCAGTCTCAATGATCTCTTCCTCAACCTGTTTACGCACTTTAGCGACCACCTCTTCGATTCTTGCGGGGTGTATACGTCCGTCAACTACGAGCTGATGCAGGGCAAGGCGGGCGATCTCGCGACGCACGGGGTCAAATCCGGAGAGTACGATAGCTTCAGGAGTGTCGTCGACTATTATCTCAATTCCTGTGGCAGCCTCGAGAGCACGGATATTGCGGCCTTCGCGTCCGATGATGCGTCCTTTGATTTCATCGTTGTCTATATGGAAAACTGTTACGGAATTTTCAACGGCAGTCTCTGTAGCGACTCTCTGGATTGACTGGATGACTATCTTCTTAGCCTCTTTTGAAGCTGTAAGCTTTGCATCGTCCATAATGTCATTGATATATCCGGCAGCGGCTGTCTTAGCCTCATCTTTTAGCGACTCAATCAGTTTTTCACGTGCCTCTTCTGCCGAAAGGCCTGAAATTCTTTCAAGCTCCTCCTGAGCATTCCGACGCAAATGTTCAACCTCTTCAGAGCGTGTCTCGACGAGTTGTTCTTTAGCTTCGAGAGCGGATTTTGAAGCCTCGAACTCCTTTTTGCGTCGGTTCAGCTCTCCTTGCTGCTGGCCGAGTTGCTGCTCTTTCTGGCGTGCGCGTGCTTCGGAAGCCTGAGCTTTCTGCACTTTCTGTGCGGCGGTACGTTCGGCTTCAGAGAGAATCCTCATCTCCTCCTCCTTTGCCTTAAGAATTTTTTTCTCCTTTATGACATCCGCCTCTCTATGGGCTTCGTCGATGATAATGTTCGCTGCAGACCGTGCGTTACGACGTGCTAAGACGGAAGCGACAACGTAGCCGATAATGGCTGTGGCTGCGGCGATAATGATCCATATTGCTGTGTTCATATCTGCTGTCTGTTATTGCTATGTTTTAAATGGTGGTATCTAAATAAATTTAATGGTTAAAAATCAAACAAATAAGAGCCTCAGACAGCTATAAGTAGGGGGATTGGAAACTTTACCGGGCATAATGATCATAAATCGTCGAGCTGCTCGCCGGAGATAATTTTCTCCATACGGGCATTACATTCCGAAGCCATGTCAACAGCTTTTTCGTGGAGAGCGAGAAGATCCTGGTAAAGTTTGGCGAACTGATAGGCAGCCATAGCCAGGATTCTCGTATCGGAATGTTTCGGCCATTTCAATTTCCAGGCATTAAAGAGCTGCGCCACTGCTTTTTCGGCATCGCGCACGGCATCCTGGTTGTTGAAAGGGACGGCGATCTGCATATATTCGCCGCCTATATTTATTGTCATTTTTACCTTGTCGGTTGGTTTCATCGTCATTCCTCCTTAATCATGGAGATACAGTTGTCGATGGTTCTGATCAATCGGGCGATATGGCGGCGTGTGGCGATAATAGAGTCTGGATTGTCTGCCAGCCTATGGGACATTGTCAAAAACTCCACATCAGTCAGAGCTTTTTTCAGTTTGTTTTCCGACTCTTTGAGGAGAGATTTAAGATCATCGTTTTCCGCTTCAAGCTCCTTGATTCTATCTTTTAATGATATTTTTTCCTGAGCGAGGATTGATATTTTCTCGTTCAAGTCATTAAGGATTGAAAGGAGGGGTTGAGCCATTATTGCCTAATTTTTTACAAAAGTAGTAATAAAGGTTGGAATAAGCAAATAAAAAATTATCCCGTAGGGGAGGAGGTGTTGGATGGAAGAGTGCAGGGAAAATAAAAAACAGACAGCAGGACTGTCTGTTTTTATTGCCTTTTCCGACGAATTAAATGATGGTGTCGGTTTCAGCCTTGAAAATTTAAATTTTTAATAGTCTGGTTTGACTTTCGATTTCAAGTTTTCATAACGCTTTAAATTTTTAGTTTTACTATTTTTAATTAACTCAGAAAAGAAGATGATAAAAAGAACGAAAGATAAAGAAAATTGTCAGAATGTTTAAGTGCTTACAGTAATCAAAATTCAACTAATACGACTAATCAATTCTTACACAACGACGATTCATTAATTCAGATAATAATTTAAAAAATTTAAACGACCAAATTCAAAAACATAAATCAAGAAGGATTAGAAACATGTCATAATGAAAAGGATAGGACGAAAAATTTACGACTATTGCACATTCATTAAACATTTTTGTTCTTAATGTCAAGCCTTAAATTACAGGCTTGTCTTACGAATTTCGCTACCTCTGCAGCCCCCATTCGTCCGGGTTCACTTGTATAACGGGATTCTATAAAAATGGTTTGATTCGTAGCAATATGATATTTTAAATTTTTGAATGTAATTTTGCTAAAATTCAGATTTACAGGCATAAAATTATTTAAAATTAACATTGTTAAAATTAATTGGCTCAAAATTCTGTAAGAGGGGACCGCCATATTTTCTGAAAAACAAAAGAGGCAGTATTTGACTGCCTCTTTGATGCTTTGACCGACGGTTAAATGATGGTGTCGGAGTCAGCTTTGAAAATTTAAATTTTAATAGTCCGGTTTGACTTTCAATTTCAAGTTTTCATAACGCTTTTACTTTTAGTTTTACTTTCATTTTTACTCTTTGAAAAGAATGAGAGATTCAGAAGTTTGTCAATATGTTCATGCTCTATCAGATTCAGTATTCTCAACGACATGAGGAACATCTCCTCCACACAACGACTATACAACGACTTTTAACAACGACTAAATTCTAATTAAATAATAATATAATATGGATAGGACTTTAACGACAATTGCACATAATTTAAACAATTTATCACCCTTTCGTTGGGGTTCAATTGTATAACGGGAAATCATAAATTTGGTTTGCCCAAAACACAAAAAATAATAAAAAAATTGACACTGATTTTCTAATCCTAAGATTATCAGATGTAAATATAGTGAATTTTTTTTGCTCTGCCGTTATGAGGATCTCAAGTATAGGTTTAGAATCCATTTGGAAAGTATAGACGAATCCGAGATTCAGATTAGTTGTTTTGAGATTCAGTCCGAAACGAGGGGTTACAATATCTGGCGGTGAGGTTGATTCCAATTCATTTGAGAAAGGATGCGTATGACTTCTGACAGTATTTCTTCATATTCATCATTTTATGACTATAAGCAAATTGTAGGCAAATTAAATAAGATTTCATGTTGTCTTATAATCAAGGGTTTATTTCTTTCCAATTAGATCATTTATCTCTGTAAGCAAGTTACAGGCAAATTAAATTATATTCAAATTTTCATTATGGGAGCCCATTTTTTCATTTCTTGATTCTTATAATAGCTTCCAATGTTTTAGAGATAAATCGCAATTTAGAGGCGATGGCGCGTCAGCTCTACGACTACTGGTTCGTGCAGTTCGATTTCCCCGACGAGAACGGTAGACCATACAAGTCTTCCGGCGGCAAGATGGTCTGGAATGAGAAGTTAAAACGCGAAATACCGGAAGGATGGGAGGTTGTCAATCTTTTCAATGCTATCGACGTTCAATATGGTTTTCCATTCTCAACCGAGTTATTTGTTGATGAGATTACTTCCATCCCAGTTGTACGTATTAGAGACATTTTGAACGGAACAGTTTCTGCATATTCCACCGAAGATACTGATCCAAAATATAGACTTGCAAAAGGTGACGTACTTATTGGTATGGACGGTAATTTCCATATGAATCTATGGTGTGATGACGTAGCATATCTTAATCAGCGAAGTGTTAGATTTCGTCAAATTGAAGGAAGCCCAATTAGTGCATTACAAGTAATGTTTGAGGTTACTCCATATATTAAAGCTAAGGAGCAAAATGCAAAAGGTTCAACTGTTGGACACCTGTCAGATAAAGATTTAAGGGGATTATGGATCATAAAGCCAACTATACACAGCTTATTCTCGCCAGCTATAACTCTAAAACAAATCTCAAATCTAATAGTAGAAAACCGAGTAGAAATACAGAACCTAACACGAGAACGCGACGAGTTGCTGCCGCTCCTTATGAACAGTCAGGTGTCGGTCATGCCTCAAGAGGTAAATTGCGATTTATCTCACGATTAAGCGCGATTTTTCGGTCGATCAACGATAATGCATTGGCAATCTTATTTTGAGTATCTAAACTTGGAAAATCAAAAATTAAATTTTTTATATCTGAAATTGCGATACTTGATTGATTAATCGCATCCTTACGTATAGATTGGATTGATTTCTTCCATAGTGATGTTTGAAAGAAATAGTACGCGTAAGTGCAATTTAGTAGGTGAGGGATTGTCTTCAATCTTAGAAGGTTCATACCATGAATGATAAATTCTCCTTCACGTTTTTTATATTGAACGGCTCTTCCGAGGAACTCACGACTATTAATGTGGGAGATTAGGATGTCTCCGTCATCAAGTATAAAATCTTCAAAATCTGAAATTTCAGTTATATCCGCATATCCCAATCGATCTCTATTGAATTCATTATTGGATAAAGTCTCGATACGTGTAATGGGAATACCTTTTGCTCCTTTCTTTTGCTGAATCACAGCGCCATTTTTTAGAAGGGAAATAAGGGACCCTAGTTTATATTTCTTAAGTTCCATGTTCTTACTTATCTAAGAGGCCTCTGATTTCTTTGTCGAAGTCAGAGTCTATTTGTTGTGTTGGATTAAAAAGGTCGTATTCCGCTTCGGCTTTAGCCTTTGCTTGTGCTGCGGAGATACTTCCGCGATTAGGTAGTATTTTGTAGTCGTTGAAAGTCAGAAATTTATTGACACTCGCGGCAAATTGCTCCATGTTGAATACGTTGCCACGCTCAATTTGCCCTTCTATATAATCGAAGTAAGATGTTACTGTGCGTTCAAGTGAGCGTATCTCTTTTTCAGAGAGATAATTTTTAGCGACTGAGACATCCGATTTCAGTATACGACCTTCGGGTGCATATTTCCATGTTGTAAGACCCATGTGTGGTTTCGTATGATCAGCTCCGGCATGGATTATTTCAGCAGCAGTATGTCCGGTTATGGCATAATGGAACCTGTTCTGTACCATTGCGTAGAACTCCTTTGTTGTTGGCGCAAAGCGGTCGTAGTCAACGCTACATTCGGCATAAATATCAGTTATCTGCTGCCAAATCCGTCGCTCGCTGGCTCGGATTGAGCGTACACGCTCAAGAAGTTCACGGAAATAGTCAGCACCAAATACACTTTCTCCTTGCTTTAATCTTTCATCATCAAGCACAAAGCCTTTACGGATATATTCATTTAGTATGCGAGTTGCCCATTGACGAAACAAAGTGGCACGTCGACTATTAACACGGTAGCCTACACTGATGATTGCGTCGAGAGAATAGAAAGTTTGTTCGCGTTTGACTTGACGTTTTCCTTCCTGTTGAACTATTAAGATTTTCTTAATAGTTGCATCAAGGGTCAACTCTTGAGTATCATAGATATTTTTTAAATGCTGGTTTATTGCCGGAACAGATACCTCAAACAGTTGAGACATGGATTTTTGTGTTAGCCATAATGTTTCATTCTCAATATATGCCTGTACTGTACCCGAATTATCAGGTAGATTATAGAGTATAAACTGAATTTCCTTTGCCATTAGGATTGACTGTTGAATTTCAATGATTTGAGTTGCGCGAGAATTTCTGCCTCAAGGCGATGGCTTTCAGCAAACATTTCAGTCAGCTTGGATTCATAATCTGCCATACGCTTATTGAATTCCTCTTCGGTTATATCAACATATTCTATCTTAATGTCGAAGTATTGTCCGGCTGATAGGGAATAGCCTTTTTCCTTAATTTCATCGTAGGATACAACCACGGAAAGTCCGTCAATTGCTTCTTTGTTACGGAACGTGTTGACAATAAGTTCTACCTCGTTCTGGAGTAAACGGTGTTTCTTATTGTTATTAGCATCCTGATAATCCTCCCCTAATTTGCTTGCATCCATAAGTATGACTTTATCAGCAGAGGTGGATTTATCAAAGAAGAGCACGGACACATTAGTTCCTGTGTCCGCAAAGACATTGGAAGGCATAGAAATGACTCCATAAATCCATTTTTCATCTACAATCTTATGTAGGATACGGTTTTCTACACCTGACTTTGCAGTAATAAAGCCTGTTGGAACCACAATTGCTCCTTTACCGGAGTTGGAAAGGGAGTTTAAGACATGTTGGATAAAGCAGGTATATATAGCCATCGTAGGTTTGGGCTTTATTTGCTTCACAGCGTTAGGCACCCCGGCCCAGAATCTCATGTTGTCAGCAGCCAATGTGTCGCGGTATTCCGGGAAATCGAGTTTAAAAGGGGGATTAGAGACAACAAAATCAAATTTCTTGTAAGATCCATTCTGCTCCTTATGAGCCGGTTCAAGGAGGGTATTTCCTTGGCGAATATTCGGCAAACTTTCGGAAAGGTTGTTAAGAATAAGGTTAAGCCGAAGCATTTCAGAAGACTTTTCCGAAATATCCTGACTATATATGGAGCAACGCTCCTCCCCAATTTGATGAGCAAGGGCAAGCAAAAGCGTTCCGGTTCCGGCTGAAGGGTCGTAGCAGGAAACGCCTCTTAACTGGGCATCATCCCCCACAAGAAGCCGAGCCATTACAGTTGCAATCTCACGAGGAGTATAATATTCGGCATATTTCCCTCCACCTGCATTATTATAATCTTTGATTAGATATTGGAAAATGCGAGAGAAGAAATCATATTTTTCCTCAAATACATCCTCAAAATTGAAGGAAGCAAGTTTCTTCATCACAGCGACTGCAAATTGATCTCTCTTATGCTGATCTATGATGAAATGTGTGATTCCATTAAAAATTTTCACTTTGCTATTGCCGGATGTCAGCACTGAGAATGTGTCTTCGTTAAGAGTAGCTATCTCAACTAATGTCGCATCAAGTAGTGTTGAAAAATCAGGTTGTGTTGAGGCATTAAAAAGATGGGAAAGAGTGTGATGAGGTCTCATTCTGGGGACAGACCCGGGGAGGTAACTGAAAAGGTCTTCAACCTCATCATCTGAAAATTTGTCATATTCGGCATCCCATTTATCAGCATTGGAAAGTCTCTCTCCGTAGACCTCGTCCCGTTTAGCTTCATAACCGAATTTATCATTAAAGAACTTATATAGAAACATCTCCGTAATAATCTTGTATTCGCTTCCGCCACCGGCAAGACCGTACTCACCACAGGTAGTTCGGAGGGAGTCTATAAGTTCAATTGTTTTAGCTTCTATTATTTTTGTATCTTGTGTCATGATAATCTATTATGCTGAGCAGTCTGCTCATAAAATTGTTGATATTGGTTAATGTATTCATCCGAGATTAGAGAACGGATATATTTCCGATCGTCCAGAGTGGCGCGGATTTTTAGGCTTACCAAAGTCTTTCCCACTAAGGCGAGAACATCTTGTGTGAATTTATCAGGATTACCAAGAATATTGACGTTAAGATATAACTTATCATCAATATTCTTTTTCATCTTCATAAGACCCTCTGCTATCTCATATTCATGTTTGGAAATGATTGGTTTTTCCCGTTTCTCATTTTCCTCTTGAATACGTTTATGGATTCTTACAAATCTCTCATCCCCCTTGTATTTATTTCGGAGAGCATTATTCCTGCGATTGATTTCACGAATTTTCTTCATTACCGTCTCCATATACTCCACCGCCTCCTTAGCCTCGGCAGTAGATTTTGGAGAGAATCCTTTCTTCTTGAAGAATTTACGAAACTCATCAGCAAGGATTACGTATTTATCCTCCTTATGATCGAAATTAGCTTCAAATTCGCGTTGTACCTTTTCCGCTCTATCCCGAAGGTCATTTACAATTATACGTAATTCTTCCGACATTCCTTTTCGAAATTCAAATTCCAATGCGTCCAAAGCAACGTTGATAATTCCTGATACATCAGCGGTATGGTCAGTATTAGTAATAAGATTGACTCTTTCAATTCTATGTAGAACTTCTGACAAAAGCGTTGGGATGGCACCAGGTGAAAGACTGTTGATTTTTTCTTTCAAATCCTTATCCCCGAAGGCACGAACCTGATTAATTATAGCTTTTGCTTTTGTAAGAATATTTTTTAGATTATAGAGATGATCCTTATCATCAATTTCATCAATTTCCTGTCTGAAAATCTCGGCATTATCACAAGTAAAATTAAAGAGAACGCTTTTTATCTCTTTCATGTCGGAGATAATCTGCTCTTTATCTTCAATAATAGCATCTGCGGGGGTCAAATCGGGATTAAACTCGGGAAGACTTTCAGTTGTTCTATTTAACTCTCGCAAATAACGATCGTTAGTAGAATCAAAGTTTTCTTTTATATCCACAAAATCGACTACATACCCATATTTAAACTCTCTATAAGGACGATTGACACGAGTCAATGCTTGCAGCAGATCGTGTCCATCAAGTTTTCTTCCGAGATAAAGTTTCTTTAATCTTGGAGCGTCAAAACCTGTTAGGAGCATTTGATTTACAATAAGGATATCAATGTCCTGAGTTTTTTTAAAGTCCTCAATATAAGCTTTACGTTCAATTTTGTCCCCTTCATCATGAAGAATAAGAGCTACCTTATATGGATTAGATTGAGAAAACCCTCCCATCATATCAGCCGCCGCAGGATAGTTGCTATTTATGTCCGAAGCTACACCTGTGGTAACGTCATTACGCAATCTCCAAAGATTAAAAAGTTTGCGAGCCTGCGCATTAGTTTTGCAAACAATCATAGCAGCGACGGTGAAGTCGTCTTGTTCAATTCTGAACTGTCTGAAATCTGCAATAATATAATCTATTAAAGCATTGAGATAAGCGGGATGCTCAATAATTTTATTAGAGTCAATATCTCTACGCTTTACTTTGACTGAACCGGCGAGATGATCAAGTATATTTTCTAATTTTTCCTTATATACGGTTTCAACCGGCTCACGCATAAGTTTAAGGGTATAGCCATCGGAAATAGATTTATCGTAGTAGTATGTATCGATGTAATTTCCAAACACGCGCCATGATTCTCTTTCCTCCCGAAGCAGGGGGGTGCCGGTAAGAGCAATTTTAATCGACTCCTTATCGGCATCAAATAGATTTGCGAGGAAACTTCCTTTAGGATTATATCCTCTGTGGGCCTCATCAATAAAGAAGATTCGTTGTAACTTGGTGGAGTAAGAGTTAGGAAGAGATATGGATGATGAGTCCTCCTTAAATTTCTGAATGTTGACCACCATAATCTCGGGCTTTCCAGATGGATTTTCAATAGGGGCATTACTTTGAAAATCTTCCATCAATTCCTTACGGGATTGAGCAGTTCTTACAACGAGTCCTCGAGCTGCGAACTCATCGATTGCTTGTTCCATAAGAGCTATACGGTCAACAATAAAATAGAATTTTGCAACAGTGTTACGGTCAGCAAAGAAATCACGAAGGCTTTTTACGGAATAATAAGCTAAGGCAGTCTTACCGCTCCCTTGAGTATGCCAGATAATACCACTTCTCACCCCCTCACTCAATTTTTTTCGAATAGAAAGAGAGGCGAAAAGCTGTTGATACCTCATTATATGTTTTTCAAGTTGAGTGGTTTTCGTTCCATCGGGAAGCTCAATCGTGCGATTTACATATGCAAATCCATAACGCAACAGAAACAAAAATCTCTCAAAACTAAGCATTGAGGTGAGGATGCTATTTGTAGGAGTATTTTTTGATTGATTGGTGGTGTATTCAGGCAAATTCTTTATAGGGATGCAATTTCTATGTGAGAGAATTTTTGCTTCAGTCTCTTCATCCAAGGGGTGAAGATAGAATTTAGTTATAAAATCGGGATCTTGCTCACGGAAAACATTAAAAAAGGCTTTTGATTTAGAAGTGCAGCAATAGAATGCCCCTTGTATAGGGACACGGTTCTCATTGTCGTAGTTCTGATTATTAGAGAATATCATCAATTGGGTGATGTTAAGAAACCTGCGGAATGGTTTTTTGCGAAATCGTTGGTTGATACGTTCTCTCTCTGCTAATATTCCATCTCTGTTATTAGGTTTTTTTACCTCGATAAAAGCCAAGGGCATACCATTGATAAAGCAGGTAATATCCGGTCGGAAAGATTCGCCTGAATCTTCATCTTCACAGGTAAGTTCGGTGGTAATGTGCCAGCTGTTTTGATAGGGATCGTTAAAATCTATAAGTTTAATTCCAGCGTTAGACGAGAGCATTTCATAAAATTCTCTACCTAAATTATCGTTATTGGCTTCGCTAATGATTCTCTCCAGAAGTTGGGAGATTTCAAGTTCGGTTAATAGAGGATTAAGTCTCTTAATAGCTTGTTTGAAAATGGGGATGATTATGTTAGACCTATGATCGTATTCCGGGATGGAATCTAAGTAGGTATAGCCTAATCTGCAGAGATGTAAGGCTGCCGGAACTTGAACACGAGTATTTTCATTGAAATTCTTTCCCATGAGATTTTATGTCTTTGGTTGGGCATGAGCCACCGTTTTAGTGTACGGACTGTGGTTAAGTTGTTTCGTTGATAATGCAAAGATAGCACATTATTTTTAAAAGATGAAATTAGGGGTGGGATGATTTGGGGATAAAATTAAAGAGGCGGGGGAAACCCTGCCTCTTTGATGCTTTGACCGACGGTTAAATGATGGTGTCGGGGAAGCTTCGAAAATTAAATTTTTAATAGTCTGGTTTGACTTTCAATTTCAGGTTTTCATATCGCTTTTAATTTTAGTTTTACTTTAATTTTTATTTTTCTCTTTGAAAAGATTGAAGATATTGAAAAGATTTAAAAGATTCAGATGTCTGTCATTTTGTTCTTGCTCTATCAGATTCAGTATTCTTTTACGACATGAGGAACATCTCCTCCACACAACGACTTTTTTACAACGACATGAGGAACATCTCCTCCACACAACGACTTTACTTTAAATAACGACTAAATTCTGTTTTTTATTAGCCCCTTCGTCGGGGTTCACTTGTATAACGTGGTTTTTGGAAAACGGTTTGGTTTTTTGTGGTATTTTTTTCTTTTTTTTTGTGATTTTTGTGGTAAGGGGTTTAGTGTTAAGGGGATAGGGGATTATTAAAAATTGTGATTAACAAGTGTTAAAGAGGGGATTTTGCGGGGAAGGACGGGGCAGGGACTGCCCCTGTTCCCGGGAGGGTTGCGGGGAAGGACGGGGCAGGGGACTGCCCCTGCTCCCGGTGTGATTATTAGTACCAGTCGATGCCGTTGGTATTGGAGGAGCGTTTGTCGTATTTGAGGTCTTTCAATAGCGACGATTTCACGGCAATATTAAAGTTGAAGGATTTGTAGGGGCCTAACGGAACGAATGAGGCTGACATGGTGAAACAGTGAAGATCACGCGACAGCGAACAGTTCATGTAGGCTATCTTATGGAGGTCGAAGTTGTAGGATGCCGAGAAGGAGAAATTCCAGTTGGGTGTGGGGCGTATGCTTCCTGAGAAGGAGAGGTTCTGGGTCCATTTCCCCTTGTAGTCAAGTTTCTCGTAATCAAAGGCTCCGTAGCCGTAGTTTACGGAATAGTTGAATGTAAGATTCCAGGGGCATTCCCAGGCTGCATAGCCGTCGGCATCCGCTGCTGCCGCCTCTTCCTTGGCTTCGCGACGGCGTCGGTTTTTGAGGTCTCCATATTGGTCGAAATTATTGGCCTCCGAGCCGTCGCCATTTCCGAAAGGATCATTATTCGGGTCATCGTCTACGGGCGGTTTCCCGGAGTTGTTCTCATTTTTCTTACGCTTGAAGGTCTGATTGTTGAAAGTGTAGGAGAAGGATGTGCCGGTAGACGATAATTTAGCCCAGCCTTTCCCGGCTTTCCATCGGGGCACGTTAACCTTCACCGGACTGCCTGAAGAGTTAAGCCGGTAGGTGTAGGGGTCCCATGTAGCGGAGAGGTTGAGATTGAAGTTCTTTATCAATCTGAGAAGAATGGAGGTGTTGATGTTGCTCCAGTTCATCGAATCGGCAGCGAAATTATAACTCTGGCTTATTGAAAAATTCTCGATAAGCGAGATCTTCTTAACTCCGGTAGAATCCTTATCGCTCTTCACCTTCATCTCCAGGTTGTTTGCCAGACTTATGGATACAGCCCCGGTCTTTCCGGCAGAAGGAGATCCCATCAGGCCGTGGGAGAAATAGTTATATTTTCTAAATTGGGTAACTCCCTGAGCGTCCATATATTCATATCCTCCGTAAACTCCCCAGAAAGGATCGGAAAAGTCGGGGGAGGCGTTGAAAGAGACGGTAGGGGTCAGGACATGGCGGATCATCTGCACTTTATCCCCCAGGAATTTCATCGGTTTCCAGAAACCGTAGATCTTGGTGTCTAAGGCAATAGAGGCGTTGAAGTCGAATATGTTATAAAACCCGTAGGTTGTGTCCAATACCTCCCTTGAAGCCTGAGTGTCCCACTGGCGACGTATTTTGGAAGTGTACATACGGTCGTTCATGGAGATTGATGGGGATATGTTTATATATTTGAACAGGGAGAAAGTAGCCGATACGGGGATATAATGTTTCAGACCATTGCGCCAGTCCTTGATAAGGCTTTTCTGAAAGAAAACATCCTGACGGGCAGTCAGAGAGTTCTGAAACTGTCCGGTATATGAAAGTTTAATCTTCTCATACCACCGCTCACCGCCAACCGATTTTTTCCTCTTGAAAGGGGCTAACTGCGACAGGGAGACGTTGATGTTCGGGAATGACACGGAGAGGGTGGAGTCCTGAGTGCGCTGAGATATGCTCGCGGTAGTTGAAAGGCTCCACTTGGTGCCGGGAAAACGGTAGGTCATGTTCACCGTACTCGACTTCGTATTCTCCGTAAATGATGAATTATAGTATGAATTGAGGTCATTGCGGGTGTAGCCGGAGGTGGTGAAGTTCACGGACGCCGAGAAATTCATATTAGGGTTCGCCTTTGTGTCTTGCGAATGGCTCCATATCACCTGGAAGTTATTCTGCTTGGAATAATCCGGGCTTCCCTTGTCGCCATATATGGTGGTGATATATGAGATGTCGAAATTGCCTCTGAAACGATACCTCTTGACGTAGGATGAATGTCCGGAGATTCCCCAGGAGCCTTTGGTGTAGATCTCTCCACGCAGGGCGAGGTCGACGTTATCATTGATGGCGAAATAATATCCACCGTCGCGGAGATAGAATCCGCGGTTGTAGTCTTCGCCGAATGTAGGGACGATCACGCCGCTTGAATAATCCTTAGTGAAAGGGAAGAAGCCGAAAGGGAGAGCGAGAGGGAGGGGCACATCGGCAAGCACCATGTAGACAGGGCCTGTAACAATATTCTTCTTAGGGACCATCTTGCCTCTCGTAACATTGAAATAGAAGTGGGGATGGTCATGGTCGTCGCAAGTGGTGTATTTTCCATTCTCCACGAAAAACGACCCGTCTTCCATCTTCTTCGAGGCTTCACTTGTCAGATAACCTTCGCCTTGTTCGGTGATTACGTTTGTTATGAAACCCCGTTCAGTCTTGAAGTTATAGGTCATCTCCTTCGACTGATACTCATCGCCGCCATCGGAGAAGACGGGCGTGCCGGTCAGATTGCCAGTTGAATCCACCGCTCCGAGAGCGTGTACGGTGGAATTATCCAGGTTCATCTGAATCTCCTGGGCATTAAGCTTGAATTGTCCATACTCCACCTTGGAGTCGCCATAAAGATAGGCATTGTTCTGACCGATCATCACGAGAGAGTCCTTGGCGTCGAACACTACGGCAGCATCAAGGTCTACCTTATTGCGGTTGATTCTTGTGAGCGTCGAGCGTGAGGAATCGGCAGGGAGCGCGGAACCACGTCGAGCTCTGTGAGCTGCATCCGTAATTGAATCTTGAGGAGAGATGATTGAATCTGTAGTTGCAAATATGGAATCATATCCGAAGAAAATAGTGTCGTTGTTCACTCTTATCGAATCAATATCAAGGGAGAGGGAATCTACAGGCACAAAAATATTGTTCTCCACCGTGTCGGCAGAGACAGGCGACTGACCCTCCGGAGCGGTCCGGGGGAGAGCAGACTGTTGTGCAATGGCGATGCCTATGGAGGCAAGCGCTGAAATATATAGAAGAGTACGCCTCAATGATGGCAGATTAAAAACGGTTTTATAAGCAACCGCAAAGTTAGTAATAAAACCGGAAAAAAAGATTTAAAAAAATAAAAAAGGGGTTTCATCAGCTGAAAAGGGAGTGAAGGAGAAGGAAACGCCTGAGCGACTCCTCACCGAAGGCAGCCATCTGGCGCTCCACCTTAGAGAGGGGTTTCATCTCCCTTAGATTTCCCGACTTGGAGAAGAACTTATCTGCATAACAGATGAGCTTCTCCTCTAACGAAACGGGGCAGAAATCACGGCGAGGGAGGGGCAGATTCTGCGTCTCTATATCCTCTATGGTCAGTCCGGAGCCGGTGTGCCTTTCACACACGCGAGCATAATCCTCCAGCCCCGCCTCCCTGAGCATCTTTCCCCCCTCCACACCATGACAAATATAGGGGAGAGAACCGTGGCAGAGGATAGAGGGAGCATTGCATTTGACCACTCCAATGTCGTGAAGCATGGCGGCATCGCGGACAAAATCAAGATCCACCTCGAGCCCTTTTCTTTCCGCTATATCAAGAGCCAACCCCGCCACACATTCCGAATGAGTCAGAACTGTGGCGAGGAGGTCTTGTCGGTCGGAATAATATCGGGAAAAAAGATCCTCGACAAACGGCGACATGGAGATCATTCTATAATTTCACACCATCCGTGAGTGTCAGGTTCCTCGCCATATTGAATGGCGCGTATCTTGTTATAGAGCAAAGTGGTTACGGGACCTGCCTCTCCTGTTTCGGAGATGACGTATTTGCGTCCTGTGTCGAGATCATCAATTTCAGACACGGGGGAGCATACGGCAGCCGTGCCGCAGGCAGCGATCTCATCGAAAGAATCCAGTTCCTCAAGAGGCACATGACGCTCCTCCACCGTCATTCCCAAATCATGAGCAAGCTGACGCAGGCTCTTGTTGGTGATGGAGGGGAGGATTGATTCGCTTGCAGGGGTTATATACTTATTCTCCTTGATGCCGAAGAAATTAGCAGCTCCGCATTCGTCGATATATTTTTTCTCTTTCGGGTCGAGGTAAAGCATGACGGAATAACCGAGTTCGTGGGCTTTCTCGCCGGCAACGAGGGAAGCGCCATAGTTTCCGCCTGCTTTTATCGAGCCGGTGCCTTTAGGGGCGACACGGTCATACTCGCGGCTGATGCACACTTTGGTAGGCTTGAAGCCCTCCTTGAAGTAAGGACCAACGGGAGTCACGAGCATGATGACGAGATATTCAGAAGCGGGACTGACACCCACTCTGGGAGAGATGCCAATCTCAAGCGGACGTATATAAAGAGAGGCTCCCGTGCCATAGGGGGGCACAAAGCGTTCGTTGAGCTTTACAACTTTCCTCACCATCTCGCAGAAAAGTTCCTCAGGCATAGGCTCCATCTTCAATCCTTCTGCAGAGCGTATGAAGCGGCGAGCGTTTTCATCCATTCGGAATACGCGCACCTTTCCATCTTTTCCTCGGAAAGCTTTCAATCCTTCAAACGACTCCTGGCCGTAATGCAGGCAGGAAGCAGCGATATGCAGGGGGATAAACTCGGAGTCAGACACTTCGATGTCGCCCCATTTGCCATCCTTAAAAGTACACCTCACGTTGAAGTCAGTCTTTATATAGCTGAATGAGAGGTTGCTCCAATCGATTTGTGGCTCTTTCATAATATCTTAAAGTATGTAGTGTTAGAAGATTAGGAAGTTAGAGGGCAACTTTACAGGTGAGGGTGCCCGCCTTGACGATATACACTCCGTGGGTGGGTATGGAAATACGGTAGGCACCGGCGGGAATAGAGGCTTCGGAAACGAGGCGCCCCAGAATTGTGAACACCTTGATCTGCATCGGATGCGCCGTGGAGACCTGAATTGAGGAGCCGGAGGTGGAAATCTCTATATCCATATCCTTGACCACCATCTTCGCCTCCTCGCGCCTTTCGGCCTTTACCTGCTCCCAACCTTTTGGAAGCACATCGGCGGCGGCAACATCTGAAAGACTAAATGCTGCAAGGAGGATGGATATGATTAATAGACGCACCATAAAGTATGCACAGAAACTTGTTTGGGGTGTAAAGTTACAAAAAAAAACGGGAAAACCGAAGTTTTCCCATTTTAAAATTATTCTGTTCCCCGCGAGGGGAATTAAAAGCATGATCAGGAAAGGATTACTTACCCTCTTTCTGCATCTGCTCCTTGAGAGCCTGGAGCGCACCGAGATCGCCGAGAGTGGTCTTCTCGATTGAAGGAGCAGCCTGCTCCTCTTCACGACGCTGTTTCTTGGGAGCGGGACGCTGCTGGGCGCGAGCCTCAGCCTTGTTGGCATCTTCAGCAATGCGGCTGTGAGAAAGGATGATACGCTTGCTGTCTTTGTTAAACTCAATCACCTTGAAGTTGAGTTTCTCATCAAGTTTAGCCTGAGAGCCATCCTCTTTTACAAGGTGTTTGGGAGTTGCAAAGCCTTCAACGCCATATTCGAGGGCGATCACTGCACCCTTATCCATAACCTCAGTGATTGTGCCTTCATGGATAGAGCCAACAGTGAAGATAGTCTCGAATACATCCCAGGGATTCTCTTCGAGCTGCTTGTGGCCGAG
>CAMWSM010000038.1 GCA_947176915.1 uncultured Porphyromonadaceae bacterium
GTAGATTTTTTTACTAATCATTGATACTATAGATATCATAATCACTATTGCGACATTAGCTGCAATGATGACCACAACAGGATTAATGGAATTGAACCATCCGAGCCATTTCATTTCAATAAATAATATAAAAGTTAGAATTGTAAGCGGTAAAGATACTATAGCATATTTTATCTTTTGTGTTTTTGAAACATTTTTCAAGGTTATCAATATGGAAATAATTATTAGAGCATATCCTAGTATCACTACCATCCATAATGGGATTTGTTTTCCTTGAAAATGAGAATGTTCTTGGTATAGCGCGTAGGACAATTTTTCATAAAAAGTTTGAATGTAGCCCATTCTTAGGATGGTGACGTCCCTAAACTTTTGATTCATTAATGTCTGTTCATATTTATTAAAAGGAACGTATATTTCAGTTAAGCGATTTATTGTAGATATTGAATCTACTAATTCTGGATAAAATAATATTACTTTTTCGGTATTATTCCCAAACTTCAATAAACCATGATTCATCTGATATGGAATAACTAACTGTTTAGCATTGCCTGCATATCTTAAAAAATGGTTATTTAGATTAAATGTATTTTTATAGCATTGATGATATGAACGACAAGTATCTAAGTTAGAAGCCATACTTAAAGATGTCGCATGGTCATAGTCTAATGAATCAGACATCACTTCTAATAGATCTTTTATTGTAATATGTCTTTTAAAGGATTTGGCTTTTGGTTTAACATGTGCTACTTCTGGTGTTATATCCTCTATATTGTTAGTTAGGGAATATCTTGTGAATAAGACACCAGCTAATAGCACAACTAACAGCAACGTAAGGAGAAGAGTGTTTTTGAAATGTTTACTCTTCGTTTCTTTATTTATGACGTTGGCTTCCACTTCTCTTCTTTTAAAAATGGATTCTGCTAATTTATCATGTATAAATTCTACATAAGTCTCTCCATTGGATTTATCACATTTGACTATATGCTCATCTATGAGATTCTTCTCACTAAATAGAAAACCATTACAGTTAATAGACTTAAGACGTTCATCTGAAATAGGTATTCTTAATCTACTCCCATTTCCAGATATCAATACTCTCTCAATTATTCTTCGTTGGGAATCAGTGATACCAATTCGAGTGATTATCGCCCTATAATAGTCGTATATCATGTCATTTAACCCAATTTCACTTAATGATAAATCTTCATTTTCTTGCCATTCATTATATAAAACATAGCAAGTAAGAGACAGAATAATGGCTGGTACTACATCCTCAAAATTTTCTGAAGAATGATTATTTGAGGTAATATTTTCAATAATTACCTCAGCATACTCTGCAATTATTTTAGAAGTCTCATCAAAATCTTTGGTTGACTTGATTATGCATAGTGCTTGATTTTTGGATAGAGGTTTTAAAAAATACCTATTCTGCATTATCTGCGGAATAAAGTACCTTTGTGAACACCAATAATCCAATTCCCCAACATATTCATATCTCATGGATAAAATTAGTTTGAAAAGTTTTCCAAAATGAGAATTGGCAGATAAATTTACATTCTTTTGATGCAAGGGAGTGTCTCTCATTAGATTCTCCAACCAGGCAAAAAACTCTGAACGCCAAGTGCATCGTAGTACTTCTTCAAATTGATCAAAAATGATAACAGGTACATAGTCAGAAACGCCTAAAGAATCTTGAATTATAGAAGAACGAAATATTTTCCATAAATTTATATTATTGTCCATATCAATCGTATTGATATTGACAAATCCTATAGTGAAATCCTCTCTGAGGTTATGTTTCCTTTGAAACCCCCTCTGATATTGATTTAGATAATCGAGTATTTTACTCCAAATTAATTTATCAAAATTAATTTTAGATGAATTGTTGTCTCGGAGAATATTTTTACCATTCAATTCTTCTGTAGTGAATGTAATCTTGATAGGAAAAAAGCCCTTACGTCTCATAGCTGGTACAAGACCCGCATTAATAACGGAACTTTTACCATCTCCTGATGCAGCATATATTACGATACATTCATTTTGTTCTAACATTGACATTAGATTGGCGATATCAATTTCTCTTCCAAAAAAACGATATTCGTCATATTCCTCATACGTACTTAATGCAATCCACGGATTATTGGTCTGTGACATTTGATGATTTTTTAGATTTATACCGATTGTAATCTAGTTTGAATGATTGACACTCCTTAGGGGAGAATTCGTACATTTGCAGACCCCAAAATAGGGATTGTGGTAAAAGCTTTGAATCTTCAGAACAATTTCTTATATAAGCAGGGGTTATTTGGTTAAAAAAGATTGAACTGCCAGATAGAATAATGGGTATAGAGTAGGGTTCCATTCTTTTTATTGATTGCAGTTTGTCTGCCATTAAGAGTTCTATTTGTACACCTTCTAAATCCGATTCTAGTTTAATACAAAGAGAACTATCTAAATTAATATCTATTCCTTTTTCAATTATTATCGATCTTAAATCAGCTTGTTTCTTATTTTTGAGAATAAATTTCTCAGTTATAAATGGCATGAAATAACGAGCATCATAGAGAGCTTCAATTATTCGTTGCCAATATTTCCCATCTTTTAGATTCTCATAGTCTACCCAAACACTTAATCCTTGATTTCGCAAATGATTTACAAGTATTTTCACCTTTTCTGAATCTTCGCTGGCATGCGATATAAAAAAGTCATATTTCTTATCATGAATTATCCCATTGCCCTTTTTTGATTGTGTTCCTAGTGAAGACGTAACAAGGTTTAAGACACTCAACATTTTAGTTTCTTTCTCAAATCGTATATCTTTTAGGAATTGATTAAGACCGGAATCCTCATCTTGTGAGAGTGTACTCATATAAACTCCTTTAACATTATCATATATGTTTCCTCCGTATATCGGAGTTATTATAAATCGGAAAAGCCAATCTTTTGCAGTATTTCCTAAAATTAATAACGTTTTCCGACTAATTCCATTAGTAATAACAGCATTAAGATTTTTCAATCCATACTCTGATGAAAAAGAAGATTTAAAAAAATTTAATAAAATCTTATCATCGTATCCCCAATTCGAATCTTCTATTTTTGCTCGTCCGAAAAGATGATACACGCAATTAAGTGGTAATGAGGCCTCATTACGAATCTCTATGTGATTGTAATAGCTTGTATAACCATCAAGAAATTTTTCAAGGATAGGGAAACAAGTTGTGGTAATGATTAAAGGGAATCGAGAGATCTGCAGGAATTTTATAACTTCAGATTTTATGGTTATTCCTTCGATTAACTCGTCATCATCGTCCATGACCGTATTATATATGTCTTCATATATCTCATGTCCTATCTTTGATCTAAGTAAGCCCAGCCCATAATAAATATTATTGAATATTTCATTTAATTCTTTATTGGTAAAATCAAGGACTATCCCTCTTTTATGATAGTGGATTATAACTTGTTCTACAATATAAGAATGTAATGACTGGGTTTCTCCTGTTTGATAGTTTGTAAAGATAAACATATCTTCACATACAACAGGGACAAGAGAATTTCGCGCATGAAGTCGCTTAATTTTCTTTACTGAATCTGAAACCGTGTCATAGACAGTTTGGTCATCGTATTCTTTTAAATTTATGTATTGCCTAATTCTTTTTAACGAAGACATAAGTTTAAAAAAAATATATCAACATTTTGATTACTTTTTAATAATGCTATTCTTCAAAGGCTTTGTTGAGAATGTGTTTGCCGGTGATCTCCTCGAGAAAGTCAAGGCGCATGACTGTCAGCAAGTCTTTTGTATATTCATAAAGCAATCCTTTATAACGGTTTACGTCTTCATGATTTGACTTTGTTATTCTTTCCCATAAAGTTATGCATTTAGCATCTTTGTAGGCATTGGCTATAGCTTCTCTATCTGCCTCCGTTATTAGATTGCGGAGTTTTTGTTCTTCCAGTATCAGAGGCGCGTCGGAGTAATGTTTCCATAATTCTTCCAGATATTTCCTATATTCCGCCTCTATTTTTAATGGTAGGTCTTTGGTATATTCTCCTACAGTTTCAGAAGTTAAAGCAGACATATCTTTAGGAAAATATTTGTCAAGCAGCAGTCGCTCTTTTTCTTTACAAAGAACTTCTATTTTGTCTTCCATATCAGTTAGTTTAGTTGATAATAATTGATGTAGGTTAACCTATGACACAAAGTTAGTTTATTTTCTTGAGATGTCAAAACCTAATTTTATGATTAGCTTTAATGTTTCTATAGAGGTAGCTCTGTCGTATTCTTTTTCGTTTTCAGGGAGATCTTCATACGCTACCATACATGGAGTCTGTCTCTTTACATCATCTCGGACTGAACCGTAGGTCCAACCTTCTACAAGTCGATTCTTAGCCCATACTTCATGTACGTTCTTAGCCATCTCCTCTATTAAGGGGATGAGTTCTTCCGGAAGCCTCACATCGGAAGTATCTGTCGGAGTCGGAATATATTTTTTCATTGTAGTAGTCTACGAGTATGTTGGTAGGATTTTTTCATAGAAATCTATTATTATATTAAATTAGCCATAAATGCTTTTCCAACATCATGATTAGAGCAATAATTAATTCTTATTGTCTTACTGTCTTGTCATTATTATTAGAATTGTTTAGGGCTGACAATGCAATAGTGGTGTCCACTACGACAAAATCATATTTTTTATAATCGGAAGGCCATTCAGTTTTTTCACTTCTCTCACTTTCGTCGTCAAGCTCCTCCCAATTTTTAAGGCAGTTGTGTCGCATGGCTTTTTCATCGCATCCTGTTTTCCCATCATCGCGACGCACATAACCAAGAAGTTCATGTGCGGCATTCCATCTCAGGTGTTCAAGCATAGCGAGGCGAAGGATAATCAGATTTTCTTGTTCTGTAAGACCAGGATATACTATGTCTGATTTATTACCTATGCGGTAAGGCATATTTTCTTTTTTAAAGTAACGAGACAAGAATCCGGTCCAATCTACAGGTTGGGATAGGGCAGCGTTTAAGAAAGCCATTTTTGTATGTGCGTGAAGTGCATTTGCCATATCCTGAGATTCTTGACGCCTTAATTTGCGTAGTTTGTCAATATCCGGGAGATCGGTTTTAGTGTAAGAGTCGTGTCTTTCCTCCCACGATTCTCCCTCACCTTTGATTTTTCGGTAGTTTTCATAGAAAGCCTTGCCGATTTCTAAAAGATGGTCGCTGATTATTAAGTCGTATGTATAAATCTCTTCCGGTTGACCGAATATTCGTATCACAGGTCTATTTTTTTCTCCATCTCCATATCCGTAGTTGTAATGATCGGCAATTTTCTTGATTGCCTCAACTTTTGAATTGTCAGTACATCTGACAAGAATGATAAGTTTATTTAAGTCTCCGCCATATTGTCTGAACCGACTGAAGATACGGGTAGCCAGTGAAATGGCTTCATCATTCTCTCCAATCGAGATTACGACATAATTCAGATTTACGATCTTATCTTCAGAGAGCACCTCATTATAGAATTCTTCGTGATTATAATCCATCGCCTTAAACTCAATATGAGTGTTATCCGCTCCTTTTCGGAATATTCCGGGCATTCCTGACTTAAATGTTCCTTCTATTTTTTCAATATCCTTATCCACAATCGTGCAGTTGAACTGACTTCTTTCAGCTTTCGTCGAAGTAGCATTATTGTCAATAAACGCGCCGAATTCATAAAGAAATCTAAAAGCATCGCGTCCGATCTCCCCAAATCCAACAATCAGACCATCAAATGAACTCTTCACCGTTCCGGGGTTATCTTTATCCATTTCCACAACATTAAAGGGATGAAATTGAGGTAAAAGTTTGAGCCGCTCGATTGCAATATGCGAAGAATCAATAATTTTGATATTGAGATTTTTCTTTACCGCTACATCTTGAATGACACGGTTAGGTCCATTATAGCGGGCGTGGCAATATATGTTATGAAGGATTTTACTTTCAGCAAGAGAACTTATTGTCTTGTCCTTTGCAAAAGTTATGATGTCGCGGATATTACGCTCTTCATTTTCATCTAAGAAAAAGACATGCAGTCGGGCATCCTCAACAGTCTTGAGTTTCTCAATTAATTTGGCAATACGTGAAAGCCCGAGATATTCAAATGCATCAAAATCACTTAATGATGAAATTCTATCGTCTATCTCGCTTAATGCTTTTCCTGCTACCGCCACTCTTATTGAATATCTGTCCGCAATTTCAAAAGTCTTGTATTTATGGGTCACAAGTCCGAGTATACCGTCCAATTCATTGGTGTCATCCTCTTTAATATTAGCCTCATCTATAAGAATAATGACTGCGTTAGGATCCTTGTCTTTATTTTCTATGATGTTTTTTATAAGGGTTTCAGACTGTGGGTTAACACCAAAAAACAGGTATAGGTGATTATGAGTGTTATTGATCTTGGTTTTATACTTCAATTTCCAGTAGGCACTTAGTCTGGAGTAAATTAGTCCGACCACCATTGCCACAGTGCAGGAAAAAGATAATACAGCTTGAATGGAGATCCATACTCTTATCATTGGCCTGTCATCAAGGCTATCTAAGATATTACTATCGACATCCAGCATGAATAAGTCCAGAGAGCATATCAGAGAACGAAGAAGATATTCTGAATTATTAAATTTTACATGGTGTGGCAGATCTCCGTCAAAAAGTTGGTAGGTACGAAGGGCGCTCTGTGAAATTGTCCAGAATACATAAAAATATAAAATAGTTCCTAATACAAGGAAGAATCCCATAAAGGTGGCGGTTAGCTTTAAGGTGAAGTCTTTTGAGTGAAGACGATTACCTGAGCGGAAAAATACTATACTCAATTGAGAGATCAATGAGTATAATAAAATTCCCCCTGCTATACCCAACACTATTTGTATCATGACGAACCCGAGTTCATCATAACGAGTTATGATAGCAAGAAATAAGAGTATTATTAGGAAAATTAAAAAACCGGTGTTGTATTTAATACGTTTCATGATATCATAAATCCGTTACTTTTTTTCCTGGATTGCTTTTTCAGTCCTGGTAAAATTGATGCACTTTATCAAAGTGGTTACACTATTTTAACTCAATAAGAGTTATTACTCCGGTTTGGTGATATATGGCTGAAGAGGTTTCGTAATGAGTTTCTCCTTTTATTTGCATTCCGGAGGTGAAATTATCCGGAACCGTCCATTCGAAAGTGTGGTCAATAGCCGTAAGAATTTTAGTTGACCCATCCGGCAGAGTGAAAGAGGCTTCTGTTTCATCAGAAGTAGATGGAGTGAAAACAATCTCTACCTCATCACCTCTCCTGACAGATAGTTCATTGCTTTTAGAAGTTACAGTGATTGTAGATGGTTGACCATTTACAGAAATATTGACAACTGTAGTGTTCGTTACAAATGGTGAACCTGAGTGGGCTGAGAGTTTTCCATCATCGACAGAAAGATTTACTGCTTTGAAGTTAAATATTTCAGAATCGAAGGTGGGTTTATCCGGGGGACACCCTTGTAGCATTAGCATGACACTGACACTAAATAATGTAAGGAATGGCTTTATTTTCATAATTGGAAAAATATGAAATTGTAATTATAATGATTTCTAAAAAAGGAAAAAAGAATTGTTAGATTAGCATTATCTTCTTATAATAAGATATTTAATCCGAGGCAAAACTACGAATAAATTTCGGAGTTTCCAAATAATGAAAGGTTAATTACTCTTATTAGAGGAATAATATCATAGAGGGACTCTATCAACTAAGTATTCCCATACTAAAATTTATACTGACACATAGATTAAAAACAATACATTGTAGTTTTTGCAGATGTTGACATTTTGATTAATTTTGTGGAACTGCGACAGTCATTTCTTGATTTCGGTCAGATGATCGGGAGCCGGGGAATAAATTTATGTTGACATAATGACAGCTTGCAGCAGAAAAGGTAAATAATCAAAATAATGGAATTTATGAATGAGGGAATGCCGGTTCTGAACGAACATAATAAGCAGGAGTATCCTCCCATGCATACAGCTGAACATCTTCTTAATGGGGAGATGGCACGTAGATATGGACATGGACGAGCTTTTTCAGCTCATATTGAGCGTAAGAAATCGAAACTTGATTATCATTTGCCTCAGGCGTTGACGGATGAGGAATTGCGTTCGCTGGAAGAGTATATCAATAATATAGTGCGTGAGAATGTGGAGGTTACAGAGGAGTATATTTCGCAGCGTGAGGCGGCGGATAGGTTTGATATGAGCCGTTTGCCGGGCGATGCTTCTGATACGGTGAGGGTAGTGCATGTTGGGGAGTATGATCAATGTCTCTGTGCGGGGACCCATGTCGGGCGCACAGGGGAGATAGGTATATTCCGCATCACCAGCAGTCGCTGGCAAGACGGAGTGCAGCGAATAGTTTTCAAACTTAGCTGAGGAGAGATAGGGGAAGGGTAAATTAAGGGTAGAAATAAGAACTTTTGAGCTTAGGATATTGTTATCCTTTTAAGGACACTTTTCCCTATTTTTTATTTCCCGTCAGGGACACTGTTAACCGAAAAAACTCAGCTATGAAAGACGATACCCTAAGAAAAGAATATGACGTTATCGTCATTGGCGGAGGTGCCACCGGTGCCGGCACTGCCCGAGACTGCGCTATGCGCGGGCTCAAGACAATATTGATAGAAAGACTTGACTTCACTGCGGGCGCTACAGGCCGTAATCATGGTCTGCTGCATAGCGGCGCACGCTATGCCCATACCGACCCGGAATCTGCCGCTGAGTGCATCAAGGAGAATATGATTCTCAAACGTATTGCCCACCACTGTATTGAGGAGACGGGGGGGTTGTTCGTATCTTTGCCGGAAGACGGACTTGACTATCACGCCGCTTTTGTAGAGGATTGCCGAAAAGCCGGCATCTCTGCCGAGGAACTTGATCCGAAAGAGGCGTTGCGGCTTGAACCTTCCGTAAATCCTGATATAATCGGTGCGGTTAAAGTGCCTGACGGTTCGGTAGACCCTTTCCGCCTGACTACAGCCAACGTGATGGCTGCTAAGATGAACGGGGCTGATGTCTTGACATATCAAGAGGTGGTAGGTTTTCTAAAAGAGGGAACAGCAATCACAGGGGTCAAGCTGCGTTCGCGCAGAGATGGAACTGAGAGGGAGATACGTGGAAAAGTTACCATAAATGCCGCCGGCATCTGGGGCCACCGTCTTGCGGAACTCGCCGGTGTGAAATTAAACATGTATCCTGCCAAGGGTTCACTGTTGATTTTCGGTCATCGCATAAACCGTATGGTCCTGAACCGTTGCCGCAAACCCGGGGATGCCGATATACTTGTTCCGGGTGACACAATCTGCGTTATCGGAACCACATCCACCCGCATTCCATACGATCAGATAGACAATATGGAGGTTACTCCGGAAGAGGTGGATCTTCTTCTCAGGGAAGGGGTGAAACTATCTCCGGCAATGGCTTGGACCCGAATCCTCAGGGCATACGCCGGTGTTCGTCCTCTCGTCGCTTCCGATGATGATCCCACAGGAAGAAGCATCAGCCGCGGAATCGTATGTATCGACCATGCGAAACGCGACGGGCTGGAGGGATTCATAACAATTACCGGCGGAAAACTTATGACCTACCGTCTTATGGCTGAAGAGGCTACGGATATGGCATGTCAGAAGCTTGGAGTAAACAAGGAATGCCACACGGCGGAAATACCTCTTCCCGGTTCGGAAGATACTGCCGAAGACAAGAAACGCCGTTCGCATATCATAGAATTGAGCACGGAGCAGAAAGCTGCCGAAGACCGGCATGGCACTCTTACAGGAAAAATTGTCTCTGACGATGACGCGGCGGATGCTTTAGTCTGTGAATGCGAGCAGGTGTCGGTAGGAGAGGTGAACTATGCCATTGAGGAGCTCAATGTTCATAATCTTGTGAATCTGCGGCGGCGCACCCGCCTGGGAATGGGTACGTGTCAGGGTGAACTCTGTGCCTGCCGTGGGGCAGGTCTTCTTGAGCGCCACGATAAATGCACTCAGCGCTCTCTCGATGACCTTGCCTCTTTCCTTGATGAGAGATGGCACGGCATGTATCCCGTATGCTGGGGAGAAACCCTCGTGGAGATTCAGTTTACTTCCTGGCTCTATGAAGGAGTTTGCGGACTTGACCCCTCCGAAGTGAATGTCAGCGATAACCCAACACAACATTAAAACCCTCTGAGCCATGAAATTCGATACCATAATAATAGGCGGTGGACTTAGCGGCCTTATATCAGCCATAGAATGTGCCCGCGCGGGGCGCAAGACAGCAATAGTATCCGCGGGTCAGAGCGCTCTCCATTTCTGGTCGGGATCCTTTGAACTTCTCGGAAATGTAGATGGAAAAGCCGTGATAGATAATCCATTGGATCTGGTGCCCTCTCTTCCGGCGCCACATCCTTATCGCAAGATAGGAGCGGAACGTCTGCGCAAGCTTCTTAGCCGTGTGCCTGAAATCCTTAAAGAGGCAGGGCTTAAATCATACGGAACTCTTGACAGGAACCATCTGCGCCTTACTCCCCTCGGGTTTATGAAACCGGCGTGGCTTACTTTGGGCGATTATGTAGCCGTCGATGCCGACAAACCTTTGCCCTGGAAAAAGGTGGCGATAGTCAATATATATTCCTACCTTGATTTTTATCCCCGATTTCTTGCACACGGGCTGGAAAACAGGGGGGTGAAGTGCTCGATGGCTGCCGTGAATATTCCTGAATTGAATGTTCTGAGAAAGAGCACGACCGAGATGAGGGCAACAAATATGTCGAGGTTCTTTACGGACGAGGCGGTAGATCATCTTGCGGCAGAGGTCAACAAAGTGGCAGGGGATGCGGATGCCGTCATAATGCCGGCTGTACTCGGCATATACAGTGACGCTCCCGTGGAGCGATTCAGGAAGGCAGTGAAAATGCCCGTATGGTTCGTGCCCACCACCCCCGCCTCAGTGCCCGGGGTGAGATGCCAGCTTAGCCTGCGCGATCTTTTCATTCGCCTCGGAGGGGAATTCCTGCCCGGAGATACGGTAAAGGGAGGGGAATTTGAAGGGAACAGACTGAAAAGAATCTTTACTGTCAATCTTGGAGATATGCCGCTCGAAGCAGATGATTTCATAATCTCCACAGGAAGTTTCTTCGGACATGGCCTGATTGCAGATATAGAGAGGATATATGAGCCTGTGTTCGGACTTGACCTCAATGTAAAGGGTGGACGTACGGAATGGTATGAGAAGGATTTCTATGCCTCGCAGCCCTATATGACCTATGGAGTGATTACAGACGATAAGTTTCATCCCTATAAGAATGGAGAGGAGATAGAGAATCTTTATGCTACGGGAGCGCTTCTTGCCGGCTTCAACGCCTTGAAAGAGGGATCAGGCGCAGGCATAACACTTGCCACCGCGCTCCATGCTGCCTCCTGCATTACGGAATGAGCCTTCCGGATTCTCTACGCAGAGTGAGCAGATAAAAGAAAATCCTTAAAACACTACGGCTATGATGACACTCCAGCAACAAAATATAAGCGACAATAACTTTGAGTCGTGCATCAAGTGCACCATCTGCACGGTCTACTGCCCCGTTACGGCAGTGAATCCGGATTATCCGGGTCCGAAACAGGCGGGTCCTGACGGCGAGCGTTACCGTCTGAAGAAGCCTCTCTATTATGACGAGGCTCTGAAATATTGCCTCAACTGCAAGCGATGTGAAGTGGCTTGCCCCAATGATGTGAGGATAGGCGACATCATTCAATCCGCACGTATCAAATACGGACGGCACAGACCTTCGCTTCGTGATTCCATGCTGGCGGATACGGACACGGTAGGCACGATGGCATCAGCTTTTGCCCCTATCGTGAATTTCACTCTCGGATTGAAGCCCGTGAAGCTTCTTATGGATACTTTTCTGGGAATAGACGACCACCGCACTTTTCCGAAATACTCATCTCTTAAGTTTGAATCCTGGTATAAGAAGAATGCGGCTGAGGAGCAGGAGAAATTCGATCGGAAGGTAGCTTATTTCCATGGCTGCTATGTCAATTACAACTATCCTCAGTTAGGAATGGATTTTATAAAGGTCTTCAATGCCATTGGAATAGGGGTGATGCTTCTTGACAAGGAGAAGTGTTGCGGCGTGGCGAAGATTGCCAACAGATGTGTTAAGGATGCTACGCGGGATGCTGAGATCAACCTGAAGTCGATACGCGAGGCGGTTGGGAACGGTATGGACGTGATGCTCACATCCTCTACCTGCTGCTTTACAATCCGTGATGAATATTCTCATGTGCTTAAGCTTGAGAATAGCGATGTGCGCGATCACATATCTCTCGCAACCCGCGAATTGTTCCGGCTTGTCGATGAGGGTAAGGTGAAATTGGTGTTCCGCAAGGATTTTCATAAAAGAGTGGCTTATCACGTTCCCTGCCACATGGAGAAACTGGGCTGGGGCATCTATTCCTCTTCCCTTATGAAGATGATTCCGGGTCTTGATCTTGTGCGTCTTGATCCTCATTGCTGCGGAATAGCCGGCACGTACGGATTCAAGAAGGAATATTACAATTATTCCCAGGCAATCGGGGAGCCGCTTTTCAGACAATTGCTTGAGAGCAATCTCGATTCCGTGGCGACCGACTGCGAGACGTGCAAATGGCAGATAGAGATGTCGACAGGACTGACAGTGGAGAATCCCATATCCCTTATCGCCCAGGCATTGGATATTGAGGCCACTCGGGCGGCGAATAAAGCAGGAATCTGAACATCTTTCTCATTTTCTTCTCTCCTTATTTTCTTATTCGCTTATTTTATCATTTTCTAAAAATCTTATTCCATGGAAAATTCAAACGATTATCCCCAGTATATCCTGGCTCTCGATCAGGGCACAAGTAGCTCACGAGCAATAGTTTTCGACCATAAAGGAAATATATGTTCCGTAGCGCAGCATGAATTTCCCCAGATATTCCCCAAATCGGGTTGGGTTGAACATGATCCTCAGCAAATATGGGGTTCGCAGGCTGCCGTTATAGCGGAGGCAATTTCCCAAATAGGAATCAACGGACATAATATCGCCGGCATCGGAATCACCAACCAGCGTGAGACAACGGTGGTGTGGGATGCCGAGACAGGTGAGCCTGTCTACAATGCAATAGTATGGCAGGACCGTCGTACCTCCGAATATTGCGATTCCCTGCGGGATCAAGGTCTGTCTGATATGATCAGGAAGAAAACCGGACTTATAATCGATGCTTATTTCAGTGCCACAAAGATTCGCTGGATTCTTGAAAATGTGCCCGGGGCACGTGAGAAAGCAGAGGCGGGGAAACTGCGCTTCGGCACAATCGACAGTTGGCTGGTGTCTTGTCTGACCCGTCATCATGTGCATGTAACGGACGTTACCAATGCATCACGCACGATGCTTTTCAATATCCATACTCTTGAATGGGATAAGGAACTGCTTGAACTCTTCGGCATTCCGGAGTCAATGATGCCGGAAGTGAAATCGAGCAGTGAGATTTACGGCTACACCACCACGACAATTTTCGCCCATGAAGTTCCGATTGCCGGAATCGTAGGTGATCAGCAGGCGGCTCTTTTCGGACAGATGTGTGTGGAACCCGGGGCAGTGAAAAATACATACGGCACCGGCTGTTTCCTACTGATGAATTCAGGGGATAAGCCGATTGACTCCAAGAATCGTCTTCTCACAACTATTGCCTGGGGCTTGAACGGCAAGATAACATACGCTCTGGAAGGCTCTATATTCGTAGCGGGGTCAGTAGTTCAGTGGTTGCGCGATAATCTGAAATGTATCATGTCGTCGGCGGATGTGGAACAGTTGGCAGCCTCCGTTCCAGATACTGACGGTGTGTATTTTGTGCCGGCGTTTACAGGTCTCGGAGCTCCTTACTGGGATCAATATGCACGCGGAGCCATTTCCGGACTTTCACGCGGGTCTACTCTTGCCCACATAGCCAGGGCAGCTCTTCAGGGAATAGCTTACCAGACCTACGATATTGTGAAGGCTATGGAGAAAGATGCCGGTCTTCCTATAGCGAATCTGAAAGTGGATGGAGGGGCGTCGCGCAATAATCTCCTTATGCAGTTCCAAAGTGATATTCTTGATACGGAGGTGCTCCGTCCTCTCGTTACGGAGACTACGGCTCTTGGAGCCGCATATATGGCGGGCTTGGCTGTAGGCTACTGGAAGGATATTGACGAAATCAAGAAGCAATGGCAGGTGGAAAGGAAATTCGAGCCCTCTTCCGATCGTGAGAAGGTTGCTAAGGAACTTGCCGGATGGCATGATGCCGTGCGCCGCGTCCTTACTCCCGACCATATCTAACCCCCTAACTCTCTAAAATTTTTAATAGCCATGACACCATCAGTTTTTCTTCAGTGCCTTTTTGAATTTTTGGGCACCTTCGTGATGATACTTCTCGGGGCAGGAGTGTGTGCCTGCACCTCCCTTACCAAATCGAAAGGACAGGGAGGAGGCTGGGTCGTAGTTACTCTCGCATGGGGTCTCGCCGTTATGTGCGGAGTGTTGATTGCCGGTCCTTATACAGGCGCTCATCTAAATCCTGCTGTCTCGATAGGGCTTGCCGCTGCCGGGAAATTCAGCTGGGCATTAGTGGTTCCATACATTATTTCACAGATACTCGGTGCGTTCTTGGCTGCCGTGGCTATCTACTATTTCTATAAGGATCATTTCGACCTTACGGAAGACACCGACACCAAGCTCGGAGTGTTTGCCACAATTCCGGCAATCGAGAACATGAAGCGTAATTTCCTTTCAGAAGTGATAGGCACATTCGTGCTGGTGCTCGTCATATTGTTCATGTCGGGAGAAGGGAACACTGCCGAGGTAGGGCTCGGCTCTATAGGCGCCCTTCCCGTGGCTCTTCTCGTGATGGTTATAGGCATGTCGCTGGGCGGGACAACGGGCTATGCCATTAATCCGGCGCGAGATTTCGGACCTCGCCTTGCCCATGCGGTGCTTCCGATAAAGGGGAAGGGGAGCAGTAAATGGAAATATGTCTGGGTGCCTATCTGCGGACCCATCCTGGGAGGGGTCTTTGCAGCCCTTGTCTATTGGGGATGCACTCTCTGCGGGGCATAACCCTTTCCCTAAAAACTAAAATTTAAAACTTAAAACCTATAAGCTATGAAAAAATCGTTCTATCTAATCGTTCTCGCCATTTTAGGTATCGTCTCCGCATCAGCGCAGACCTACGAGTTTAAACCGATCAAGGGATTCCAGGATGCCACTAATGATCGTCTTGAGGCATTCCTCGAATCAACAGTGCCCATGAAGACACGCAAGGTGGCAGTGTTCGACTGCGACGGCACTCTCTTCGGCCAGGCTCCCTACTATCTCGCGGATGAAGCCCTCTATGAGTATGCCAAGAAGAATTATGAAGGGAAGACAGATTCACTTTCTGTTGCAAAGATGAAGATTGTAGACCAGCTTCTTCACGGTGATAACGTGGGTGTAGATTTCGTACAGAACCGCGTGAGATTCCTCAGCGGACTTACTGCTGACGAGATTCAGGCTATAGGCAACAATATGTTCCACGAGAAATATCAGAACAAGATGTATCCGGAGATGAAGGCTCTGATCAATAATCTTGAAAACTTCGGCTTTGAGGTGTGGATTCTCTCCGCTTCTCCGGAATTGCTCTATCAGCGTTTCTGTGCCGAGCAGCTCGGACTCCCGGAGGATCGGATTCTCGGTGTGAAATCAAGAGTAGGAGAGGGGAACATAGTAACCGATGAGCTTGTTTATCCTGTTTCTCAGGATGAGGGTAAGGCTGACGTTGTGCGCACTTTCATAAAGGCTGACCCGCTGTTTGTCGGCGGCAATTCCCGCGGCGACCTTGAGATGATGAATACCTCCGTAGGACTCAAGATAATGATCAATCCGGACGATAAGAAGCCTGAAAAAGTGGCAAACGGCAAGACCATCAAGCAGTATTGGCAAGCTGATCCACGTTGCATAATAGAATATTGCAATGATGTGCCCACGGAAGGCATCACATACGTTACCGAGGAGTGGGGCGTAAAGAATAATGCGACAAATGCAAAACCATCCGAGGTGGTTATTAATTATTAAATAGATTGCTGAGCAGAAAAATGAGGGCTATCCACAAGGATAACCCTCATTTAATTTGGCTTATAAACAATAGTGTGCCTACGGGCGTTTTTAATATAGTTTCAGGAATATAAACATTATTAAGATATATTATGGAAGCAACTGTACAAACAAAGAAACTTGCCCGGCTCTGGCGTATGCCTTTAATCACCGGCTTGATCAGTATAGGTCTTGGAGTGTGGACTCTTCTTGATCCGAGTCAGTCTATACCTATCTTCGCATATACCTTCGCCGCTATCATGGTATTTGCAGGCATTTCACAATTTGTATCCTCCGGGATGATGTATCGCATGGGAGCGTCATGGGGATGGAGCATAGTGATAGGCATTCTTGACCTTGTGGCAGGCATCTGGATGTTCACTCTTCCGGAGGGAGCCTTGACCACTACATTCATCTATATTATCGCAATCTGGATATTGGTTGTGGCTATAAATGCCATCATAGAGGCGTGTGCTATGGCATCACATTCGCCGCTTGCATTGATATTTATGATTCTTCTTCTTGTTGCGACAGTGGTGTTTGCCGTGATTTTCCTTGCCAATCCTATCGTAAGCGGCATCACGGCATGGCTATGGCTCGGTCTTTCGCTGATCACGTTCGGCGTTTACCGCATGATTCTCGCCAACCGCATAAAGAACATGAAGACCATACGTTTCCGCGTCTGAAAAACATCTTGATTCGGTCTGTCAGAAGAAAAAATAGGCTGTCTAACCGGTAAAGTTAGACAGCCTATAATTTTCTTTATATCAAATATTTATTTATCCTTTCTCCTGAAAAGGCGGCGTAGGGTGCGCACGTATCGGCTTTGCGAAGGATTTGCTCGTCGGAACTCCTCCTTCTCTATCAGGCTGCGGTCGTAATAGAGATGGTTTCCCTCCGCGTCGTAATATTGGCGGTCAATGTCCTCCGTCCTTTTGCGCGACCTGAGCGAAATGGCGGCGGCAATCAGAATTCCTACTGCGAATATAGCTAAAATGAATATTATGAATATCTTTACCATATACTTTGATCAGCTTAATGAATTTTGACAATAGAAACTTACTGCTCCTTATCGAGCACCTGATATTTTGAATGCTGGCTCTTGAACTCGGGCACTATCCTCTTCATCGCCGCCACGATGTGCATATCGTCAGCCTCGGATGCCTCCGCGACAAGCGCGTCAATCTCAGCCTTTACTTCATCAAACTCATATTCCCTCACTTTAGCCACCTTGATCTTGGGATGGAACGTCGGGAGGGTTATCTCCTCGTCGTTCAGCACCTCCTCGTATAGCTTCTCTCCGTCCCTCAGGCCCGTGAACTCTATCTTTATATTCTTTGCCCCGCTGAGCTTTATCATTCGTTTGGCGAGGTCGGCTATCTTCACGGGATTGCCCATGTCGAAGACGTATATCTCCCCCCCTTTTCCCATCGTGCCCGCCTCGATGACAAGCTTGCACGCCTCCGGAATCAGCATGAAGAAGCGGATTATTTCGGGATGCGTGACCGTGACGGGTCCCCCCTTGCGTATCTGCTCCTCAAATATGGGTATCACCGAGCCGTTTGATCCGAGCACGTTTCCGAAACGGGTTGTCACGAACTGCGTCGCCCCCTCCGCCTTTCCCTCCTTTATCGCTTTGTCAAGACTTTGGACATAGATCTCGCAGATGCGCTTCGAGCACCCCATCACGTTGGTGGGGTTTACCGCCTTGTCGGTCGATACCATCACGAACTTCCTTGTGCCGTACTTGACAGCGAGGTCTGCGATTATGCGCGTTCCGTCCACATTGTTTACGATCGCCTCGTAGGGGTTGTCCTCCATCATCGGGACATGCTTGTATGCCGCGGCGTGGAACACATATTCGGGTCTGTGTTCCCTGAAGATACGCTCCATGACTTTCCTGTCGGCAATATCCGCCACGATTGTCTCTGCCTTGATCTGCGGCCACCGGTTCTTCATCATCAGCCGGATGTCGTGCATCGGAGTCTCCGCCTGATCCACGAGCACGAGGCGTGAAGGGGAGTAGGTGGCTATCTGGCGCACCATTTCCGACCCTATTGAACCGGCTGCGCCCGTGATCATCACCACATTCCCCTGCAGGAGATCGGCAGCCGCCTTCATGTCCACCTCGATCTTCTCACGCGGAAGGAGGTCCTCCACGTTCACCTGATGCAGATCCTCGAGGCTGAGGTCAGACTTGCCGTCCCATTCGCGTGCATGCGGCATCACGAGTATCCGGACTCCATTCTCCACAAGACTGTTGACTATCTCCTCATGCTCGCGCAGTGTGTCCATCATCATCGGCGACACCATCAGGGTCCCCACCTTGTTGTCGCGCATGATGCCCGGGAGCTTGTCGGAGAAAGGATACACCTTTTCCCCCATGAGCATCCGGTTCTCCATGTCAGGGTCTGAGGATACGAATCCCGCGAGGGTGAAAGGGGAGTCGGCTGAGGAGCGTATGCTCTTTGCAAGCGCCACTCCTCCGGTCTTGATGCCGAGTATATAAGTTTTCTTTGTGTTGGGGCGCTTGGAGGCAGTCTCAAACATGGTCTTCACCCATACCCTCACGGTCCACATGAAAGCCACCACGAACAGCGCCATGAGTATTATGTCGGCGTATTCGAACGCCGCCAGCCACGAATTGGGACCCGCCGTGAGCATGATGACCGCGATGAGGAGAGTGGCTGTGACGACAGCTCCGCTGATCCGCAGGAGATCCGAGAAGGAAGAATATCGTATCACCCCGTCGTAGGTGTGGAAAAGCCGGAAGGCGATTATGAAGCATACGAGGAATACCGTCAGGGTGAGGGACACGTTGCCGATCACGTCGAGAGTCTGCTCGGAGCCGTGATGGACGGTGTATGCCAGCAGCCCGGCGAAAACCACGAACAGGCAGTCGAGGATCAGTATGGTCCAGTAAGGAAGCGCCGACCGGGAGAAATACCAGTTGGCAAGTTGTTTTAAGGAACGCATTAAGAAAGGGGTGTTGGTTATACTATTGCAGCCTTGATATTGTCAGTTATGTAGCGGACATCGTCGTCTGAGACGTATGGACCCGCGGGCAGGCAGATTCCGACCTTGAAAAGACCCTCGCTCACTCCATTGGTGTAGGCAGGAGCATTGCGGTAGACAGGCTGCTTATGCATAGGTTTCCACAGCGGTCTGGCCTCAATATTCGCGGCATCCAGCGCCACCCGCAGAGCCTCCACATTATCGTTAGGCTGGCAATCGGTGACGGCGGTGGAAGCGGCGTGGGTGACGCCGGCAGCCCCTCCGACAGCACCCGTTATTACCTGCCTGTAGGCGTTCTCCTGTCCCTTGATCTTTAGTTCAGGATCAAGGGTGGCGGTGCAGAGCCAGAAGTTTGAGTCAAACTCAGGGGAGGGGTTGCCGTGCATCGTAACCCCCTCCACATCCCCCAGATACTTACAGTATAGTTCCTGGACATGGCGGTGATGGGCTATGTGTTCGTCGACCACGGTCATCTGTCCGCGTCCTATTCCGGCGCAGATATTGCTCATCCGGTAATTGTATCCGATCGCCTCATGCTGATAATAAGGATACGACTCGCGCGCCTGGGTTGCATACCATAGAATTTCACGCGCCTTCTCCTCGTCGGGACATATCAGCGCTCCGCCTCCGGAGGTGGTTATCATTTTATTTCCATTGAAGGAAAGGACCCCGTATTCCCCGAAAGTTCCGAGCGACCGGCCGTTGAAAAGAGAGCCGAATCCCTCCGCGCCGTCCTCTATGACTGGGATTCCGTAACGGCGTGCGATCTCCATGATCCTGTCGATCTTGTAAGGCATTCCGTAGAGGGCAACCGGGATGATTGCTTTCGGTTTTTTCCCTGTTTTCGCCATACGGTCCTTTATTGCCTCCTCCATAAGGTCGGGATCCATGTTCCAGGTCTCAGGTTCGGAATCGACGAAAACGGGGGTCGCCCCGAGATAGGTGATTGGATGAGAGGATGCGCAGAAAGTGAACGACTGCACGATCACCTCATCGCCAGGCTGCACGCCGCAGGCTATCAGGGCAAGATGAACGGCAGCAGTCCCCGCGCTGAGGCATACGACCTTCTTGTCAAGGGATGGCTCACCTTCGCGTCTGTTTACAAATCTTTCGAGATCTTTTTCAAAGGCATTTACATTTGGACCCATCGGCACTACCCAGTTGGTGTCGAAAGCCTCTTTTATAAAATCCATCTCCTTGCCGCTCATGTGGGCAAGACACAGGTATATTCTGTTACGCATAATACACGATAATAAATTTGAACATAAAAATATAAGCATCTTCCCAGGAGGGAAAATGCCTTAACGTTTCTCATCGGAACGCTCAGATGATTATTGATTTAGGAATAAGTTGTATAGTTGTAGGGGGCGACTGTAAGAATAGCGATGTGTTAGGGAATCAAAGAAAGAGTATGAAAGAATATGGACTATGCAGTAAGATGCGGGTTCTGGTTATCAGACATCCAATGATTTCAAAAGTTTTTCACCGTCAGACATAAGGTTTATAGTGGGTATAATAACAGGGGAAATTCCGGCTTGTCCCGTAACAGAGGAAACGAATGCTCTGAGATAGGGGAAAAGGATAGCCGGAGCGTTGAAACAAAGGAATTTGTTTCTTTGTTGCTCGGTGCAGTTTTCAGCATTAAAAAATCCGGCCAACATTACTTTAAAGGAAAGATTTTCCCCTTTATCCTTTATATCGGCATAAATTGAGAGTTTATGGGAAGAAGAATCAGTATTGAGAATTAATCCCAATTCAAGGTTCATTTCCATTTCATTGGAAATGACTGGTCCTGAAATGGAAAAATCCGACTTCTCCACTATGTAATTCAAGAAACGGAATGATGCGAGTTGAGCGGTTTCAGACATGGCTTCAAGCTGCTAAAAGATAGAAATCACAATTATCGGCAAAAATGATATGCTCAGCGTCCAATGAGAATTGATGCGTTTCCTCGTTAATGGAGGTGAAACACTCTGTTGTCTTCATCAGTTTTGTTTCCGGAAGTATATTATAAGCCTTATCAGAGAGAGAAAAAAGCATATCATTTTCTGTGAAGAGGGTCTGAGACTCGGGGGATAACTCCCGGATATCGTTTTTCAGATCCATGAGTTCGTCCCAAAATGCGTCCACATTCTCCAATTCCTCCGGCACGATATAAGCAACTCCATAACACCCATAATCATCCAGAACATCAATGAAGAAACGGACATTGGGGTATTTGGGAAGAAATGACCTTATTTTATTAATGATTTTATCCTTTGTCATATTGTAATCATGAAATTGTTTTGAGAATGGAAATGAGTCTGTCGGCGTTTGTAAAGCACTTATCGCTCATCTCTTTAGAAAAGGCATCTGTATAGTAATCCGCTTTTATCCGGTCACTTTTCAGTATGCGGAACGTATTGTCAAAAGTGTCTTTTGATTGCCTTGAAAGCTTAGCCAGTATCTCTTTTAACAACCAGTCGTGAGTAGAAGTTTTATTTACCTCAATCCTTAAATCTTGTTGTGCATAATCTAAACTCCCTATAGAACAGTGAGCCAATTTGTATTTCATCAACTGAATGACGGAATAATAGAAGCAATGTACAGCTTGAGTATAATATTCTGAATTGAACAGAAGAGTACCTGCATTATGAGAGATAGTTGATTTAAAATCCAAATCCGGCATAGGGAAATTCACTTATACATAGATTCTGTATTGAGTTGCAAAAATATATCAAAAGATTTGATTTTGTAAATATACTAACTAAATTTTACCGAGGCAACAGATTAATAAAATATGTTATAAAATATTTTGATTTTCATATAAATTCATTCCCATATTCCATTCGTCGGCCAAGAACTGTAGCGAAGATCATTTGAATATCTTTCACAAAGGAATAGTGATGTAGATAATATCGGTTTATTCTGACTTTATCAGGGAAAATTACTTCATCATTATACTTCTGTGGATTATCTTGACAGGCAAGCAGCTCCTCCTCATCGCGATATTTCATTGAAGCCGGACCTGTAATGCCCGGACGAAGTTTCAACACCTCCCGGTCTTGGCCTTGCAACTGATCGGCATATCCCGGCACATCCGGACGGGGCCCCACAAAACTCATATCTCCGATAAGGACATTCCATAATTCAGGAAGCTCATCAAGCTTATACTTCCGGAGTTTGGCTCCGAGTGGAGTAATACGGTTTTCACCTGCTACGGAAACAGAAGATCCCCCGTGATTTACAGTCATTGAGCGGAACTTATACATAGTGAAAAGCTTTCCGTCTTTTCCAACTCTTTTTTGTTTAAAGATGACAGGACCTCCCGGCATCTTAATTTTTATGAGCACAGCTACCACGATAAGAACGGGCCACAAAAATAAAAGACCGATGAAAGCCATCAATCTGTCGAATAAATATTTGAGAGTCATTATTATTTTTTTCGGAAAAGTTTTTTGAATATATATCCCCGAAGTTTGTTTGGAAGCATTACCTGCACTCCAAAACGAACACATACACCTTTGGTTTCCTATCTCTTGATAGTTACGATAATTTATGGTTTTCAGATTTTTTATTCGGTTATTAATATTCGTGTAGTAAGTGAGCCAAAAACTGGTATTTATCCTTTGACATAAACTATTTTTTTTATTATCCCCCAAAAAAGATTGTTTAAGGTAAGCAGCGAAGCAGAAAAAGGATTCAAATTTTCGTTATCTCTGAATAACTTGTAGTGCCATTTAATTAAGTGTAGTTTTGAATGATTGCTTATAGATCCTGTTCGTCTACGGTACTGTGCTAATGATTCATTTAAAAGATAACAAGGAGCCTTTCTACATATTTTCAACCACAATGCATAATCATTATTTTTTTTAATATCATTAATTTGAATTTTTCCTATATATTTTTGGTCATATATTACTGTTAAACAACCTGGCCAACAATATGCGAACATTTTAATTTTGGTGATGCAAGAAGGTCCTGAAACTGTAGTACCTAAAGGTTTCCCATTTTCATCCATTTCTTCATAATTAGTATAAGAAAAATGATAATTGCCTTTTATCATAAAATTAATTTGTTTCTCTAATTTCTCTTTACTCCATAAATCATCACTGTCTAAAAATGCAATCCATCTTCCTTTGGCCTTATTTAAACCAAAATTTCTGGCGACAGCTGCTCCTGATTTTTTTTCTAAGCAATGGTACTGTATTCTGTGATCATTAATTTTATTAATGATGGCTTTGGTATTGTCGGTTGAACAATCATCAATTATAATTAATTCCCAATCTTTATACGTTTGAGAGAGAACACTTTCTATTGTTGTCTTAATATATGGCCCACAATTGTAAGTTGGAGTTATAATGGAAACAAGATTATTATTCATAAAACGTAGATATATAAAATTACAAGGTATAATTATCTCTTTCTGATTACGACATAAGCTTGTCGATTTTTCTCTGGATTTTATTATTTATCCATTGCAACATCATACAGCTAGTAATTATTAGAATTAATGCAACTAAAATATTTATGTTATTATTATTGCTAATAAAAAGCATAGATAAAGGTCCTAAAAGGAAGGGATGGTGAGTTAAATAAAGCTCATACCCCCCCCCATTGTTAAATATTGTTAAGAAGTTGTTGAGCTTTTTATTTCGGAACTTATCCATTTTAAAGAAGAAATAAAGTCCCAGAAAAATGACAATTCCAATGAAAAAATGCAGAAAACTGTTGACCGCACCGTCTTCTTTCCAGATTGAAATATCAAATTCAGAAACTACGAGAATTCCTAATGCGCCTAAGAAAGATAGAAAGAATAGATATGTCTGTAATACTGTGTATCTGCCACACATGTAACCTATGAAGTATAATAAAATCCATAAAAATGATGATGAAAAGAAAAATACTAATATAGTTACGGAAATAATAGCAAATACACATAGACTTATCATTTTATTTTTTGATAAACAATTATCAAAAAATGGGAGAATAAGATAACATAGAAATATGACGCGCATAAACCACAAATGATTGAGCCCTGGTAACGCTCCAATCATTGTGAGTTGTTTGAGGATTCCATTGAAGGAAAGAGAGGAAGGAAAAAATATAAGAAGTAGGAGTATTACAGTAGATACCCATAAAAAATATGGAATGTATAGTTTTCTAAATCTACCCCAATAGAATTTTTTAATATTTGTAATTCTTTTTTTACCGTATAAGAATCCTGATAAAAAGAAAAATACTTGCACCCCTACATTCAGAATCCACGCCCAAATAATTCCATAAGCCTGTAAAAAATGACATAGTACAATCGCTACTGCACTTAACCACCGGATTATATTTAGGGAATTACTTTCGGAACCTTTAAATTTAATATGGAGTGTTGACTTGAGGTTCATTTTTATGCCATAAGACTGAAAGTATATTATAAAAACGATTTATACCAATGAATTAACTAGATTAATCCATTGTTGATTTATATTATTCTCGTAATATCTTTTAATTGATCTATGAGCATCTTTA
>CAMWSM010000039.1 GCA_947176915.1 uncultured Porphyromonadaceae bacterium
GACGTGAAAGAATAAAATTATTGTCAAGTCTCTTCCTCTCAATAATTTTGAGTAATTTTGCAGTATGGAGATGAATAGCGCGAATGAAATCATATTGTATCAGCCAGACGATACTTTGTGCCTTAATGTAAGAGTGGAGGATGAGTCCGTATGGCTTACGCAGGTGCAGATGGCGGAGTTATTTCTGGCAACTAAGCAAAATGTAAGTCTACATATCAGAAATATCTTTAAAGAGGGAGAATTAGATGAGAAGGCAACTGTCAAGGAATACTTGACAGTTCAAAAGGAGGGTAAAAGAGATGTACAACGAAAAATATCCTATTATAACCTTGATGTGATTATTTCTGTAGGATATAGAGTTAAATCTCTAAGAGGTACCCAATTCCGGCAATGGGCAAATAAAATTTTAAAGGAATATTTGTTGCGTGGATACTCAATCAATCAGCGATTGATGCTGCTTGAGGATAGAATTGATCGCCGATTTTCAGAATATGACCGTCATCTATTACAACTTGATGAAAAGGTCGATTTCTTTGTGCGCTCCTCTATTCAACCTAAGGAGGGAATCTTTTTCAATGGACAGATTTTCGATGCCTACGCACTTATTGCTGATTTGATACGTAAGGCAAAGAAGCGGATTGTAGTAATCGACAATTACATAGATGATTCAGTGCTTGTTCAGCTGTCGAAACGTAATCCGGGAGTGATAGTAGATATTTATGACGGCCAGATTTCCAAACAATTGCGTCAGGATGTCGAAAAACATAACGAGCAATATCCCGGTGTGACGCTTCATAAATACACGAAGGCTCATGATCGCTTTCTTATAATTGATGAGGAGGTATATCATGTCGGAGCCTCTTTGAAGGATCTCGGCAAGAAACTTTTCGCTTTCTCCAAGATGGAAGTAATGACCGGCTCGGAATTATTAGCCGGACTGTAATCGTAAAACATTGGAATATTTTAAGATTGATTTCAATGATAGAAAATTGGAATCAGAAATATATGAGTAAATTAACGGAATGGAATCGAAACATAAAAGCACATTATTCAAGATCAGCAGGTGATGCTTGACTCGGATTTGGCAGGACTCTATGGCGTTGAAACTAAAGTATTGAATCAGGCTGTAAAACGTAATAGTCAACGATTTCCGGAGGATTTTATGTTCCAGTTGACAAAAGATGAATGAGACTGCGCCGTAAACCTTAATTACGACACAGCCTCATCTTTTAGATATTTCGGATTTAATGTGTGGTTCAATTAGGTTCTCACCTCCATTACTTTATAAGAAGCTTTTTGCTATTTTCTCCTTGACGGATTACATAGACACCTTTAGGTAGATTTTCCAATGATTTACCTAAAAAGACACCCTGTAAATTGAAAATTTCACAAGGGAGAGAATAATTCACCTCATTTTGGACTTCATCAACTTTGGAATCGCCTGTCAAATCATCAATAATGGAGGAAAACATTGACCACTCTTCATTATTCGCATACGCCTCCTTACAACCAACAGGAACATGTAAAATGGCGTTTCGAACAATCCACTCAACAGTTGAAAGCTCAGGTGGTTCCTTAGAGTATATATCTACACGCTCAAGATTCTCTACCAAACTAATCCTTACTATCTTAGTTGAAGCACTCATTGAAATAAATCGTAGATTATCACAACCATCAAAATTACAAATTTCAACAGAATTGGGAGTTGTGATGGATTCTAACGACTCACATCTTTTCCATATATCAATGTCATCGATTCCTTCAGGAACTACAACGTCAGTTACCTCATCACCGTTTAAGGATAAATACCAAGTGGAATTCCCACAGAGATTAGAATGTTCTGTGTACAATCTAAAAAACGCGTCAAGATCAGAAATATGAATTGTCGGTATTAATGGATACTCAGCAGCGGATAAAACACTTCTCGTTTCCTTAAGTGACCCTGGAATCGTGACAGAACTTAATCTGTAAGTATAGTCGAAGGCTTGACTTTCAATAGTTTCAACTCCTTCCGGAATTACAATTGATTTCAAGGCTTTACAATTGTGAAAGCAGAATTCGGGAATCGAAGTAATGGCAGTTGGAAGTTCAATTGACTCTAAGGATTCGCAACCATCGAACATACCTTTTGAGAGCGAGGTTAGGCTCATGGGAAGGGTTACATCCACTAAAGAGGAGCAATATCTGAAAGCATCCTCATCAATGGAAGTCACGCTATTAGGGATAACGACTTTTGTGAGCTCTGTACAACCATAGAATGCCCTTTCTTCTAATGTGACTACTGGATAATCTACCCCCTTAAAAGCAACACTCTCCGGAATAATGGCGACCTTGATATAAGGTCTATCAAAGTAATCCTGTTGTCTGATAGAGGCGCTGCCTGTTTCTGGATTGACACTGTAACAGATATCGTCAACGTAGACATATTCAATCTTTGCAAAGATAGTGAGAGGAACCATGCAAAGGAGCAGAGTAAGCAGACTCTTGAGTGATTTCATCAGCATAGGTAACTAATTTTTTACGGCCCAGCAGTGGGGATTAAACAATCTAAGGAAGAATGGCTTCTCCGGGCATTTGCGTTGGCTGAAATATGTAGGGTTATTACCCTCATATCCACAATACGGGCATTTGTACTTGTATTTTGAACTGAAAAGTCCCATATTTAAATATGTGCCTCCGGACTCTCCTCATTGGCGTTAGGTTAGAAACGAAAAAGCGTGAGAGCCGTACTTGTTGCTCGGTCCGCTTTCTGAGGCCTTCGCATTGCCCATCTCAGTAGAACGAGCAAACATGCGGAAGCCTCACGCAGAATATGTGTAAAGACACCGACTGCCGACGCTCACGCGCCCGCTGCCGGCGGAATATACATATCCACAAGGCATCTACAGTTTGCTGCATTCTTGACTGAGATTGAAAGTTGCGAAGTTTCAGAAAGCCAAGAAAGAGTGTCGAGTAAACGCTTTTCAAAATGTCTGCCGACCCTCCCGCGTCGCCCATGACCGGGCTTCCGCAGTGCGGTCTGCAACGCAAAGTTACTAAAAATTGTCTATAAAGCCAATAATTAACGCATTATTATGAAACTTTTTTGATATTAAGAAAAGAAATTTTGAGTAAATTTGCAGCATGGAGAAGAATCAATCGAACGAGATAATAATGTATCAACCGGATGATACCTTGACTCTTGACGTAAGAGTGGAGGATGAGTCGGTGTGGTTGAACAGGAATCAGATTGCTGAATTGTTTGGACGTGATGTTAAAACTATTGGTAAACATATTGCTAATGCCTTAAGGGAGGAGTTGGAAGGAATCCCAGTTGTCGCAAAATTTGCGACAACTGCAGCAGATGGGAAGACTTATCAGGTGGAGCATTATAATTTGGAGATGATTACATCAATAGGTTATCGTGTAAAGTCATCACGAGGAATTCAATTCAGAGTATGGGCTAATAAGGTGCTGAAGGATTATCTACTGCGTGGTTATTCCATTAATCAGCGTTTGATGCAGCTTGAAGATAGAATAGACAGGCGATTGTCGGAGCATGACCGTCATCTTCTCCAACTTGATGAAAAAGTGGATTTCTTTGTGCGCTCTTCTCTCCAACCGAAAGAGGGAGTCTTTTTTAACGGACAGATTTTCGATGCTTACGCGCTTGTGGCGGATCTCATCCGCCAAGCCAAAACTCGTATTGTTGTTATAGATAATTATATTGATGACTCGGTATTGGTTCAGCTTTCAAAGCGAAACCCCGGGGTGAGGGTGGATATTTATGACGGGCAGATTTCCAAACAATTACGGCAGGATGTTGAGAAACATAATGAGCAGTATCCCGGCGTTACGCTTCATAAATACACGAAGGCTCACGACCGCTTCCTTATAATCGATGAGGATGTTTATCACATCGGTGCCTCCCTCAAAGACCTCGGCAAGAAACTTTTCGCTTTCTCCAAGATGGAGGTGATGAAAGGGTCCGAACTGATAGAAAGATTATAACATCTGGAAAAACAACTTAATATAGATTGCTTCATCATCTATCTGATAAAGCTAACGCATCAAGAAATGATTGATTCATGAATTACTGTTTTGTCGCGCGGAGTATTTCGCGTTTCCCGCCCGGAGGTCCGGGGAGGCGTTCACAGCTGAATCCAATGTCCTGAAGCATCCTGCGTATCACCCCCTTGGCGCAGTAGGTGGTCAATCTTCCTCCCGGATTCATGGCGTGGAATATTTTTCTGAATATTTCTTCGCTCCAGATCTCCGGCTGCTTCTCGGGAGCGAAAGCATCAAAATATACGACATCGATATTTGACGGAATCTTCATTGTGAGAAGATTGTCATGCATCTTATTAAGCGTGAAACAGGGATTGATCTCAATGGGCATCCCCCAGGGGGCAGCGTTTACGGCAGTAAGCGCTGCTTTCAGATCTTCGTGATATTCGGATGCCATCACCCTGACGGTGTTTGCCGGGAGCGGGTAGAGTTCCACTGAGTAATAAATTGTAGGGACAGATGAGTTGGAGGCTTCCAGAGCTGTGAGGGCGGCGTTGAGTCCGGAGCCGAATCCTACTTCAAACACACTTATCTTGGGGATTGAAGAATTTGCAGCAGCCCTCCATCCTTTGTCGATGTAGACATGCATGCTTTCCGCGAGGGCACCTTTTATGGAATGATAGTGCTCGTCAATGTCCTCTCGATAAAGTGTGGGAGACCCGTCAGCAGTAGATTCGATAGTCAGTTTCATGCAGGCAAAGTTAGATAAAAGTTTCAAATAGAACAAGAGCGAGTGAGGAGTGTTATAATTATAAACACTTTTTATTATGACACAGAAAATTGATGGTATGCTTACGCATGCCGAGAATGCAATACTTGTAGTGGATATGCAGAACGATTGGGTGCTTCCCTCTTCTCCTATGCACGTTGCGGGAGCGGCTGCCACCCTTCCTACGATAGCTAAATTCCTTGAATATGGTCGCGCCAACGACTGGGCAGTGATCTATATTTATAGGATTCATCGTCCTTCAGGTATTGACGCGGAATCTTTCCGCCGCCACTTCTTTTTGGAAGGGAAGCCATTCGGCATTGAAGGCACCTTTGGAGCTGCTATTCCTGACGCAATAGCTCCGAAGGACGGGGATATAAAGATAACCAAACAGCGTTTCAGCGCTTTCTTCGGAACAGATCTTGATCTTGTGCTGCGAGGTCTTGGCGTCAAGAATGTCTACGTAACCGGCACTCAGTATCCCAACTGTATTCGTGCCACGGCAGTAGACTCTATGGGGCTCGACTATAACACGACGGTAGTTACCGACTGTTGTTCTGCGGCTACTCCTGCAGTAGCGGATGCAAATATCTATGATATAAGGAATATGGGTATCCCCTGCATTCCATCTATAGATATTATGAAATAGGAGGATATATCTTTATTTAGTAATGCTTGGGAGGGGATTGCTCCGCAATCCCGCTATGCGATAAGAAGGAAACATCCTTTTACTCACCATATTTGCCTTGGAGGAGATTGTGGCGCAATCCCCTCCAAGGCATTTATTGAGAAAATTTGGATGTCATATATTTACCTTTTGTGCTATTTGGATATTATACTGTGTAGGACTTTTAAATATGTTTGGCATATAGAAAAGTTGTCTATAAAGTATAATTAAATTTTAAGGTTATGTATAAGAGGTTATTATTTCCGGTGGCTATCTGCTGCCTGCTTATTTCCCAAACAGGATGTTCTAAAACCGGTGGCACTTCCTCAGCTGATAAGGATTCTATTGAGGATTTTATGTGTCCTTGTTGCGGTATAGAAGAGGATGATGTAGTGGTTGATGAACCTATAGTTGAGAGTGTTGATAGTTTAGTAAAATGAAAGCTACAGTGAGACATAAAAGAGGAGCAAAGGCATGGCTGCTTCTGCTTGTGGTTTTGATATTAAATGCGGGGTGTGGAGGGAAATCAACCGAAGAATATTCCGAGGAATCGGTTAATGGAAATGGCCGTGGAAAATTATGTGTGTATCTCTACGGAGACTTCTCGGAATCGAAGGCAAAAATGATATGTAAAGAACTGAAGAATTATTTTCCGGAGGTTGAACTTATGGAGGGGAGACTTGCTCTTCCGGAGGAGGGTTATGTGCCGAACCGAAATCGTTATCGTGGCACGGCATTATTAAACGATTTAAAAAAATACCGTAATGGCAATGTGGTTCTCGGATTGACTGATAAGGTAATATGTACCAGTAATGAAATAAGTTCCACTTTCGGCATTATGGGTGTCAGTTACCTTAATTCAGGTCTATGTGTGTCATCTTCTATCATTCCTAAAAGCGGGAAGAAACAGACGGATGAGAATTTCATAAAATTGACTCTCCATGAACTTGGCCATGCCTACGGGCTGCCACATTGTCCTGACCAGAAGTGTTATATGGTTGATGCTGAACATAGGATGAAATTTCCTCATACCACAGGTTTTTGCGAAAAATGCAGTGCTTATCTGAAGTCAGCCGGAGTGACACCCGACTGAATCATCGGGTAATGATTTGTAGGTGTGGTGCAAATATATTACTTTTGTAATGAAATAATTCATGCCCGCTATGGTCTGCCATGAAATAGGCTGAAACCACATATATATCTTATTGATAATGAATAATCCCTTTGATTACCTGCCGGATGCCGCTTGTGAAGAGGCTTTTGAGAAATTGGTCGACAGAATCGAAACTCTCAAAAAGAGTTGCCGAGCTGAAGACATTAATTTCTGCCGGGAGATTGAGGCGGGAAAAATGCTTGGGGTGCTTATTGCTGCTGACGATGAGGGATTACATCACACTCTGTATGCCTTTTCCGGTCAATTGGGCAATGGTGGATTTCATTATCCGGGATTTGTAGAGCCGGTGTTTGACTATCTCCAGCCAAATGGTTATTTCAAGATAAAGGAGGCAGAAATTTCGCGCCAAAATGATGCTATAAAAGAATTTGAAAATGGTTTGCTGTCAAAGTGCCTGAGAGATTGGCAACAAGCCAAAGAGCAATTGGATGCGGAGATTAAGGAATATAAAGATAAATGTCTTCTGTCGAAATTGGAGCGAAATGCTAAAAGAGATTCAGGAATAATGGATGAGGAGGAGAGAGCGGCTATGATACGCCAGAGTCAGTTTGAGAAAGCCGAACTCCGCCGTCTAAAAAAGAGAGCTGCCGCACGTCTCGAACCTTTTGAATCCGGACTAACGGAGGCGCAGGCTCATCTGGAATCAATGAAAGAGAAACGTCGGTCGGAGTCGGAAACTTTGCAACAATGGTTATTCTCCGGATTCAGGCTTCTTAATGCCCGTGGGGAAAGCAGGAATCTGATTGAAATTTTTTCCGCCACCTCCTTGAAAGTGCCTCCCTCCGGGGCGGGGGAGTGTTGTGCTCCAAAACTGTTGCAGGGGGCATATCTGCGTGGTTGGCATCCCGTCAGTATTGCTGAATATTGGTATGGGAAGCCGAAGGGTGGTGAGGTCAGGCGACATGGAGAGCATTATCCGGCATGTCGGGGCAAATGTCTTCCTGTGCTTACCTGGATGCTTCAAGGACTTAATGTAGAGCCTCCGCTTGAAAAAACTGGGCAGATGGTTTCCTGTCGGGAGCCTGAGATTGTTTTTGAGAATCAATGGTTCTGTGTTGTCAATAAGCCGGCAGGAATGCTTTCCGTACCGGGCAAAGGGGAAATAATTTCTTTGCAGCAATGGCTCATAGAAAAATATGGAGCCGAGCGCAAGGTGAAGATGGCTCACAGGCTTGATCAGGATACGTCGGGGCTGATAGTCGCCACATTTGGAGAGGAATCATTCAAGATTATGCAGGCGCTTTTTGCCATCCGTAAAGTTAAAAAGACATATATTGCCGAATTGGAAGGGGATTATGAATCTCGGAATGTTCCTCGCCATGGTAGGATAGGGGTGCCGCTTTTACCCGATTGGCTGGACAGGCCTCGCCAACGTGTGGATTTTGACCAGGGAAAGGAGGCATTAACAGATTACGAATTTATAGGTAGATCTGAAAATCGCAGTCGAATATTATTCCGTCCCCTGACAGGCCGTACTCACCAATTGCGTGTGCATGCCGCCTCTGAATCGGGACTTGGGATGCCTATTGTCGGAGATCGGCTATATGGGGACAAAACCGGTTCATGTTCAGAGCGACTCCTTCTTCATGCACATAAGATAGAGTTCCGTTTCCCGCTGGATGGGATTTTATATTCATTTGAATCTCCGGTTCCATTCTGAATGTTTTTAAGCCGCGCTTTGGCATCTTCCAACACTTACTTATGATGACGATATAAATTAATGAGGCATGGATAAATATGATTTTAATGTTGATGAACCGCATATTGAATATGTCGCGCCGATAGTGTCTGACCAGCGGGATGTACTTGACTATTTATCGCGTAACCCTTCCGGGATAACGTTTGTGCATGGCAAGGCAGGGTGCGGAAAGACATATATCATAAAGAAGATAGAGGAACGCAATCCGGGCTGTCAGGTGCTCGTGCCGACTAACCTTGCCGCCCGGCTATACAGGAGGGCGAAGACTATCCATTCATTCTTTTCAAAGGGTTTTGACGGTCTTAAAGAGGGAATTCAGGATCCTGCCAACATAACTCCGCCAAAGGTGAGCAACATGTCTTTAAGACTCTCAAGAGTAACTATGCTTGTCATCGATGAGATTTCGATGGTAAGGGCAGACACGTTTGAGATGATGCACCGGCTTTGTCAGGCAGCCAGGGGGAATGACCTGCCGTTCGGCGGCATTCCTGTAGTAGTGGTTGGGGATTTATTCCAGTTGCCTCCGATAGTGAGTGATGAGGCGATACACAATTATTTGCTGAATGAATATGGAGGGATTTATTTCTTCGACAGCCATCTGATTAAGGATAATCTGAATAATATAAAGTTGTTTGAACTCGAAAAGTCATACCGGCAAAAGAATGACCCTGCGTTTGTCCGTCTTCTTGATTCTTTCCGCCAGCCGTTATCTCCCGGTGAAAAAGTGAAGCTGCTGGAAGAAATCAATACTCGTGTCATGACCTCGCTCCCGGATGATGCAGTCTATATGGCATCATCCAATGAGGAAGTCAGCGCCATAAATGCAGGGAAATTAAATGCCCTTCCCGGAGAATTAAAGACTGTGGAAGCCATTTATAGAATAAAACTCAAGAACAGCGATTCTCATGTGGATTTGGGTCATAGCGAACTTCCTACCGATAAGGATATTGAGCAGATTGAAATTCCTTCCCAATATGAAGGTATGCTGAACTTCAAGATAGGTGCGCGGGTAATGCTCACCAAAAATTGCAAGAAATATGGCAGTGTTTATTATGCCAACGGCGAATTCGGGACAATCGAATCATTTGACGGTAAATCTTTCACTATAAAACTGGATAGAGGAGGGGAAGTATTGTGCCCGAATCCGGATTATGACTATAACGGCTCACAGACAAGGGAGCATCGTTATGAATTCGTATATGATTCTCAAAAGCATAAAATTATCCGTAAGGAACCTTTCATACAGATCACTTTTCAGTTCCCTCTCAAACTGGCATACGCATTTACGATCCATAAGTCGCAGGGACAGACATACGATAAGGTAATCCTTGACTTGAACAGCCATATATTCGCTCCCGGACAACTTTATGTGGCGCTCAGCAGAGCGAAAACATTAGCAGGGCTTTATCTCACCAAGAAAATCACTTATAGCGACATAATCTCAGACAATGCGGTCTTCCGGTTCCTTAACGAGGTCAGACTGGCAAATGGAGCGCAGCTCGCCTCTTCCAACCCTACATCTCAAACGATTTCTATGCCTTCGGATAAGGCACTCAACCAGAGATGTGATGACTTTGTATGCTTCGTAAGGATGAATGAACAGAATAAATCAATCAGGGATTTTCTTTGTCATACTCTTGACAGCTACAGAGCGGTATTTGCTTTGGGTCAGAACGATCTTGCCCTTGGGGAGTTGGTTAAAATTATTGATCTCATAACAGGCACTTACGTCACTGACCGTTACCACAAAATGATCAGTTCAATGAGGAGAAAGCAACCTACTCCGGAGGAGTGCGCTTATAATCTGAATGCGATTTTTGAAATATATACTGACGTAATCAATTCTCCGCGTAAGCAGCTTAGCACTGATAACAGGTATCTTCCGCAAAATTGAATCATACGCCCTGGAAGGTAAGCGAGGTGCTGCTCTATATCGCCTATATGGTCTTTACAGTAATCCGGGGGTAATATTTTTCTGAGAGAATTTGCTTTCTGTGCCAATAAATTGAGGAAATAGCGTTTTATTAATGTAGGAATTTGGAAAACAGGATAAAAATGGAGAAAAAGATATATCTTGCAGGGGGATGTTTCTGGGGTACGGATCATCTCTTCTCATTAGTGGAAGGAGTGGAAAAGACAGTTGCGGGCTATGCCAACAGCATGGTGGCTGATCCTACGTATAAAATGGTGTGTACGGGTCATACAGGAGCTGCCGAAACGGTGGAGATAGTTTATGATGACACTCTTGTGGGTCTTTCCGAACTTCTTGTGATTTATTTCAGAAGCATAGATCCCCTGTCTCTTAATAGACAAGGGAATGATGTCGGAACGCAGTATCGAACCGGAATATATTATACCGATCCGGCAGATTTGCCTGTTATAGAGGCAGTAGTGGCAACTGTTCAACGCCGCCACACTCAGAAGCTGGCTGTAGAGGTCATGCCTTTGCAAAATTTTTATCCGGCAGAGTTGTATCATCAGGAATATCTTTACAAGAATCCTGATGGGTATTGTCATGTAGATCCTCAGCTTTTTAAGGAGGTTAAGTCAAGGAAAGTAAATAAGTCGGTGAAAACTGACCTGAAAGAGCGCCTGACTCCGCTTCAATGGGAGGTAACCCAGAATGGAGCGACCGAACGTCCCTTCATCAACGAATATGATCATGAGTTTAGAAAAGGGATATATGTGGATATTACGGATGGCACTCCTCTTTTTGTCTCCTCCCGAAAATATGATTCAGGTTGCGGGTGGCCCGCTTTCAGTCGTCCGATAGACTCTTCCTTGATTACAGAGCATACCGACACGTCGTTCGGGAGAGTGCGCACTGAGGTGCGCTCAGCCTCCAGCGGTTCACATTTGGGACATGTCTTCCCTGACGGTCCGGCTGAAGATGGAGGGATGCGCTATTGCATCAACTCAGCCTCCCTGCGCTTCATTCCTCTGGAGAAGATGGAAAAAGAGGGATATGGCAAGTATATCAACTTGGTTGAGTAAAGCCGGATGGAATGATAGATATAATCAAACCTTTGGATTAATATTGACTTATCGTGCAAATGGGGCTTTTGGTCGTATTGACCGGAAGCTCCATTTCTTTTTTCATTACTTTTGTGCCGGTTTCTTACAGGCTGATATGCTATCTTCCGGCAAGCTCGTATTGTAGCGGGACGATAGATACATCAGCATGCGCATAATCTGACTTAAAAAAAGATTGAAATGAGAAAACAATTACTTATGACACTCGGGATAATGATCGCTCTCCCGATATTCGCTGACAGCTTCCGATTTACATACGAAGGACAGACACTTGACTATACTGTCACGGACGAAGAAGCAAAGACTGTTCAGGTGATAAGGGGGAACGACTCAATCAGTGGCGACCTGGTTATTCCTCCGGCTACGGATTACGAAGGAACAACATACGTCGTAATCTCAATCGGAGAGGACGCCTTCCGGGGTTTTAAGAAGATGACCTCCGTAGAGATTCCTGCCACTGTAAACACTATCGAAAAGATGGCTTTTTATGGATGTGATGGGTTGAAAAAGGCGGGATTTGCAAGTATAGCGCAAGTGTGCGGACTGGAGTTTGGAAATGAATTTGCCAACCCTTTACAGTATGCCTATAACCTATACATAGAGGGGGAGGAGATCAAGGATCTGGTCATTCCTGATTCTGTGTGTTCAATTGGCGAAAATGCGTTCAATAGCTGTCGCGGACTGACATCAGTAAAGATTCCCGATTCCGTAACGGAAATCGGCAACTACGCTTTTAAATGTTGCAATGGGTTGATTTCTGCGGAAATCCCTGCATCTGCTGTCTCATTGGGTCGTGGCATATTTTATGGTTGTCTTGGTCTTACCTCAGTACAACTCCCTGCGACAATTTCCTCGATAGAAAGAGAGATGTTTTATGGGTGCGGAAAGCTTGAGGAGATAGATATTCCAAATTCTGTTACCTCAATCGGAAATCTTGCCTTTTATTATTGTAAAGGGCTGAGGGAGATAAATATTCCGGAGTCAGTCTCACTTATTGAGGGGTCTGCTTTCGAGGGTTGCAAAGGATTGGAAACTGTGGAGCTTCCTGTAACGCTGACTTCAATAAGGACGGAAGTGTTCAGAGCTTGCAGCGGATTGAAGAGTATAGTCATCCCGGATTCAGTCGTGTCGATAGGCAACGGAGCCTTTTATGGATGTTCGTCATTGGTTTCGGTAAATATCCCTGAGAAGGTAATCTATCTGGGTGAAAGATCGTTTATGAATTGCACTCAGCTGGAGGAGATAACTTTTCCGCCGAGTCTGGAGATAATCAAGGAGGAAGCCTTCCGTGGAAGCGACGCTTTAAAGACGGTGGTTTATCGAGGTGAGACGCCTCTTGAAGGGAATGAGAATATATTTGACAGCTATGTGTATGAGAATGGCAATCTCTGTGTCGGGGATGGATTGAAAGATAAGTTTGCCGAAGTAACACCATGGAAATTCTTCTCCTTAATATCAGAAATACCTTCGGAATCCGACACAACCGGTATTGGGATAATGTCTGAAGAGACATCTGATTTTGACTTTTCCCAATCCATAGAGATCTATAATCTTCAGGGAGTAAGGAGTGGTCATTCGATCAATAGTCTTCCGGCAGGAATCTATATCATCCGTCAAGGAAATAAGGTTAGAAAAATAAAAGGGGATGGTTTTATAATTCCTTGATTTTGTCGGGAGATATTCCGGTGATTAGGGAGATGGTAGGCAGGTCAATACCTGCCTCTTTCATTTTTCGAGCACTTCGAAGTTAGCTTTGTCGCGAAGTATCCTCTTCGCCGCCCAATCAAAACGTATCAGACTCTTCATTGCCATAAGCTATACAATTTAAGGACTACGGTATTAACGTCTACAAATTTAATAATAATATGCCTATCTTACAAATAAGGTAAAAAGTAGTTTTGAGATAAAAATAAAGAAAATCAACCGATTCTCACGGGGGAACAACAAAATGAGGATAATTAAAAATGAGGTTGCCTGACTTTTGACTGTCAGCCAACCTCATTTCATATAAGATAACCTGAAGCTGAATAAATATCCAAATAGGAATTACTTCTGAATTTTTACCTTCTTGCCCCCGATAATATATATGCCGTCGGGCAGATTATCTATTTCCTCTTGTGTGGCATTCATTTTAATGCATATTCCCTGAAGATTGTAAACCGATTTTTTATTATTGCCTTCAGGATGGTTTTGAATAGATTCTATTCCGGAAGAACCCAGAGTTTTGCTCTCAAGGAAGTTGTTATATTCCGTGGAATATTCGGTTTTCAGCTGCTTTTGACCTTTTACTGTGTAATTGAGAGTAATATTCATTTCGGGCTCAGCAGACTCTTCGCTCTTTGTTTCAGTGGAGGCTAATTCATATAGTCCGTCCTCATTCTTAAAGATTTCAACTCCGTTAAGTTCTACACTGTCAATAACCACGTCATCTATTACGTCGTCAATAGAGAGAAGCATGTTTTCCTTATCCAAGGTGTATTTCCACATCTCTCGGACAGGAAACCCACTTTCAGAGATATAGTCAAAAGGAATCTGAGATCCTATACCCGGGACATTGTAGGATTTGAATGGAACACGTGAACCCTTTTCAAAATAATTAAATGCAAAAAGGAAATAGAACCTATGATTATCATCACTCTTTGGCAGACCAGTCAAATAAAAGTCCACATTGTCATTTTCAAATCTTTCCTCCTGCTTATCCAAATATATAGTGGAAGGTCCATAATCATAGGATGTAAACGTCCAATATGAAGAAACTACATGCATCAGGGAATACATGTGGCTTGCCTGAGGTTCATCCAAGAAGACGTTCTTTACAGGAGTCTTATAGAAAGCCAGGGAGTAAGACAAATCTTTAGGATGGCCAATAAAAGAAACATTCTCTAAATTCTCCATCATAGAAAATGCCATATCGTCTAACTTCTCTATATTAGATCCATGGATAATTAGCTCTTTCGCAGGAGCATAGAGAAAAGCAGAGTTTGAAATCTCTGTTACAGGCACATTCTCCCCTTCAAATTCGATGGTTGATGGAATTGTTATAATGTCTCCGATAGATTCATAGCCTATCACAGCAACTCCATTCTCTATCTTTTTATACACCAAGCCATCTGCCTCCACGATTAAATCAGGATCAATGCCCTCATCATTTCTTGTTGAGCCTCCTTCAACGTACTTTAAATTTACATCATACTGCTCATCGAATAGTGTGAGAGTAATGTTTTTATAGCCCGGTATACTTCCGTCTGCAAATACCGGCTCGACATCTTTGACATTGCCATCATTATCTTTGGGAATAATCTCAAATTCCATATTTCTTATTGGGACACAGATACCAGGTATGAAAACACCGCCTCTTAAGAATTTCATACTCCAATCAGATAAATCCGCAACATCCCCATAGTTTGTGACGCGAGATGGAACCTTCTCATCCACGTGTACGTTCACCATAGTGGTAATTGAATTTTGCGGTGAGTTGTCAAAATAGGAGTGTAATTTCAATCCTCCAAGCACAATTCTCCAATTCTTGGGATCGTCGGAATATTCAGTAAGTATATTATTGTACGAAGTGTTGCCATTCTCATCATACTCATATTCCATACTGATGATCTGATAGCGTTCCCCATCCTCAAGAGCGGGGAGTTTAAGATCAAAGAAGTTTAGTGTCGTTCCGGGATATCCACAATATGTAGGAGTTCCATCAATGGGAAGAGGAAGCTTTTTGTTTAATACCTTCTTGATATTGTCATCCTTATCAACAATACCGATGGTGAAATATGCTGTAATGGCGTTAAGGCACATACTTGGTGCTGAAAATGCATTCACTTCATCCGGGACAATCTCAGGATTCAGGAAATTCCAGTTGCCATAACCCACCTGTGGATAGCAATTAGTGTTTGGGATAAACGCTCTTGAATATTCCTTTCTCTCCTTATCCGGACGTATGTTTATAACAGCCCCCTGGTTTTCTCCAAAAGACATGCCCCCGACATTTGAGAAGTCAAAAGCGAAATAACCGTTCATATCGCCATCCCAGCCCCAGTTGATATGATAGAGACCCTCCTCATCATATCCGTCTATAACGAAACAGTGTCTGTCTGCCGTGCCTCCACAATAAAGAACAGGCCCTACCTCATCAAGCTGGCCCTTGATGAGTTGCTGCCATTCTTCATCCCCGAAATGCTCCCTTTCGATATATTGACATCCTTTGGCGTAGGCATAATATGTTATAAGTTCATGACCGATGACAAAGTCTTGCGCACCACTGCTCTCTTTTCCATAAGCCATCATCACAGACAGACCTGTGCTGAGATTTAGTTTGGCAACCTCATCGGCGAATTTGGGATTCTCTTTGTCGTTTAATGCATCCCAGTCTATGGTGTAATCGGAAAAATCCATGCTAAGGTCGGGATGGTAGAAATCTGTCCTTACTCCCCCTCGTGTGTAGTCGGGCCATTGATGATATTGCATTGCTATCGCCATTGCTGTAGCCACACAACCGGTAGGAGCCTTCTCTCCATCGAATTCCGGGCACAGCGAGTTGTAAGGATAGCCTTGACCCCATTCGGCGGTCTCGTGCAAGACACTATTGGAAGAGCTTTCTGCGCGTGTGATCTTCCCCGATCTCTTTACGACAGCATTTTCAAGTATATCTTTCATCCCGGCGGGAAGACCGCTGAGGTCGAATTTACCTTTATCGGCATAACCGATAACTCCGGGATTTTCACTGTCAGAGGAGATCAACACAAACCCGTCGCCATCGGAAATATTGAAGGCATAATAAGAAGCAGGTATAGATTTGGCAAGAGTCAAATCTACTGTTCGTTTAGACTCACCTCCACGAGTTCCGGGGAGTGAGTTATTGGACGATTGAAATTTTTCCTGAAAGAAGTGCTGAGCCTTCTGAAGGGCTTCGTCCTCACTTATGTGATAAGGATAAGCACTGAGAGTGCCGGTCAGAATGAGTGAAGCAAGTAAAATAAATCTCATGTTCATAGGTTGTTAGGATTATTAATCTTGCAAATTTAATACTAAAATGATCATTTAAAATTACCCCCCCCGATTTTAACTATTATTAACATAAATTTAACATTTATATTCTCTCTTTAATCTTTAAGAGGGGATAGAGTCCATACAATCTTAGTTGCAGAACCGAGTGGAGAGGGGGAGTGTTTTAATTATATGGTAGAAAAAGTGAAGAATATGACGGGGGATAATGATATAACCAAAGATGAGATAGGAACCCTTACAGAAGAGGGAGCCATCGCTTTCCTTGCAAGTAAGTGGGTGGAGGGGATAGGGGAGGTTTATGCCCGTAGGCTCGTGGACAGGTTCGGCACGGATGCAGTGCGTATCCTTGCTGAGGAACCTGAAAAGGCTGAAAGTGTAGAAGGATTGGGAAAGACAAGGGTGGAGACAGCGGCGAAGAGCCTGAAGAATATCCCTTATCCGGCTGACCTGCTCGCGTTTCTTTTCTCCTGCGGACTGAGCGATATGGAGATTGGCAAGATATTCGGAAAGTATAGGAAACGGACAAGGGATATTGTGACGAAGGATCCTTACGGAATGGTTGAGGATGTATGGCGATTCACGTTCTTTTCAGCTGACAAAATAGGCAGGCAATTGAATATTCCGAAAGATGACGAGAGAAGGTTGAAAGGGGCTTTGCTGACAGCAGTCAAGAGATATGCAGAGGATGGTCATCTCTTTGCTACTCCGGAGCAGGCAGTCGCATTGGCAGCCACGATTGCCAAGGTTGAGCCGGAGAAAGTGAAGGAAGCCGTAAAGCCGTTGGTCGAAAGCGGGAGATTGGTGGAGAGCAGGGGAGGACTGTATCTTCCGGTATTCTATAAGGCCGAGAAAGATGGAGCCGCTAAACTTAAGGAACTTGCCTCGACAGCCGTAGAATATTTCCCGAAAGAGAGAGTGCCCCTTGTGAGCGAGGAGGGGCATGAGTATAGCCCTGCTCAGTTGGATGCCCTTGAAATGGCTTTGAATTCACCGGTGTCTGTCCTGACAGGAGGACCCGGATCAGGCAAGACGACAGTTTTGAAAGGTGTTATAGAGGCGATGGAGAAAGAGGGAAAGAAAGTGGTGGTGGCTGCGCCAACAGGAAGGGCTGCCAAGCGTGCAGCTAACCTAACAGGAGCGGATGCCACAACAATCCATCGCCTTTTGGGGTATCGTCAGGGAGAGGGTTACCATACCAAGGCAATAGATGCCGATATGCTTATTATTGATGAAGGCTCGATGATGGAGCAGGTACTTTTCGACCATCTCCTTCAGGCTCTTCGTCCGGGGACGCGGGTGATACTTGTCGGAGATGTCGATCAGTTGCCTGCCATAGGTGCCGGAGATGTATTGCGTGATCTGATTGCTTCCGGAAGTGTGCCTGTGGCTCGTCTTTCGGAGAATTTCCGTCAGGGTGAGGGGAGTATGATTGCCGCAGGAGCTAAGTCAATAAATTCCGGGGAAGTGCCATTATCGGCACCCGATAGGGATTTTATGATTGTGGAGGAGGAGACAGTAAAGGGGATTCATGACCGTATAATATCGTTGATGACGGAGGAGTTGCCGGCTTCCCACGGTATAGCTCCACACGAGATTCAAGTGGTTACCCCTCAGCAAATCGGACCGTTAGGAGCCCGACAACTTAATATCGATCTTCAGGCACGTCTGAATCCTGAAGGACCTGCACTTCGCCGGGGAGCGACCATAATGAGATTGGGCGACCCCGTCATGCAGACCGCAAATTCGCGTGAGCGTGGGGTCTACAATGGCGAGGTCGGTAGAATTGTAAAGGTTAATACTGAGGGTCAGAAACTGACGGTAGAGTTTTCCGACGGCAATCAGTCTGAATATTCACGGAGTGAACTCAGTGAACTTGTTCTTGCCTATGCTACCACCGTACACAAGCTGCAAGGCTCTGAGGTGAAATATATGATCTTCCCTGTCACTATGGCTCACAAGCCGATGCTTTACCGCAATCTGCTCTACACGGGAGTGAGCCGAGCCACAGATTTATGTGTGCTTGTGGGGGAAGAGGAGGCATTGCGCTACGCTGTAAGCAATTCCCCCGACTCCACCCGTAATTCCAATTTCAAATATCGTCTCAGGGTCAGTTAGTTTTATTTGACGTCGTGGATCTCCACACGGCGGATCAAATCAGTCTTTGAGGCATCCGAGGGGCACGACCCATACGCCGTCTTTGCGGCGATAAGCGTATTCTCCACCCGTCAGTACCATCAGGAAGGAGGGCTGTCCCATCTTCTCCGTGTCGACTTTCTGCGACAGCTTGAGCAGATGAGCCGCCGCTTCTTCTATTTGTTTCTGACCCATTTTTACTTCTACCGGGGCCCACCTCCCGTCACGGAGATGGATGATTATATCCGCTTCCAATTCGTTTTTGTCGCGATAATGAAATACCTCTCCATCAGATGCCTGCGCGTAAATGCGCAAATCTCGCACGCACATAGATTCAAACATGAATCCGAAGGTGTTAAAATCCGACAAAAGCTTCTCCGGTGTCATACGCAAAGCCGCCGCCGCAATTGAGGGATCTACGAAATTGCGCTTTGACGATGTGCGCAGGGCGGTTTTAGAGCGCATGGAGGGAGCCCACGCCGGGACATCCTCAATCACAAAAATCCTACGCAACGCATTTAAATATGAATCAAGTGTAGGGAGCGACATGGTCGTCGCCTCCCCGAAGTCTGCTAAAATAGTGGTGTTTGACGCCATGGTACAGATATTTCTTGATAACGAGCGGAGTAAAGTCAGCACTCGCTGAGGATTTCTTTCCACCCCGTCTACCCGCGACACATCTTCTTCTATGACCGCATCAACATAATTGCGGGCTATCTCCAGAGCATACTCCTTGGGCACAAACAGACTCATCGGCCATCCTCCCCGACATATAAGATATGCGATCTCCTCTATTTGCAGTTTTGACATACCTTCTTTTTCCTGACTGCCGTCAAATAGATTTCTTAAGGAGACTTCGCCTGTCGATTCTTGCGATTCGAAGAGACTCATGGTGCGCATCATCATCCTTGCTATGCGTCCCGTGCCGGTATGGGAAGTAGCTTGCTTAATAGGCACTGCCGAGCCTGTCAGGATGAACTGACCCAGTGCCCTGCGTCGGTCCACCTCATAACGCACCGCGTCCCACAGAACGGGAGCCATCTGCCATTCGTCTATTAAGCGCGGCTCCGCTCCCTGAAGAAGCAACGACGGTTTTGTGTCTGCCATCGCCAGATAGGTTCTTGACTTATCTGTGTCTTGCATATATACAGCGCTTTTTGCAAACTGCTCTGCGCTCATGGTCTTGCCACACCACTTACACCCCGTAATTAATACTGCTCCCGAAGTGTGAAGTTTCCTGTCAAAAATTTTGTCGCTGATGCGAGGGAAATAAACCTCTTTTCTCATGGTAATTCTTACTGATCTTTTCGCCACAAAGATAATGATTTATTTCCACTTATCCAAGGCTATTTTAAGGATTGGCTGAGTTTTGCTTTAAGGATTGGCTGAGTTTTGCTTTAAGGATTGGCTGAGTTTTACTTTAAGGATTGGCTAAGTTTTACTTTAAGGATTGGCTGTAAACAAGCGAAATCCTTGATTTTATAGGACTCTTTAAGTAGAGCCTCGGGATGGGGAAGTGCGTGTAAAATATCAAAATCAATGGAATATAATGCTTGGGAGGGGATTGCTCCGCAATCCCGCTTCGTTAGTAAATATGTTGAGTAAAAGGAGTTTCCTTCTTATCGCATAGCGGGATTGCGGAGCAATCCCCTCCCAAGCATTACGAAAAAATCTACTGCAAAGATGACAGACCGCTATTTCAATCTCAATGACAACAGTATTCCCTATTGCGTGGATGTTAAGGACCCCTTTCTAAATGTTTTGCATTCCTGATTATTTGCCGTCGCGGATCTCCACGCGACGGATTTTACCGCTGATAGTCTTGGGAAGTTCTTTCACGAATTCCACTATGCGCGGGTATTTGTATGGGGCGGTAACTTTCTTTACGTGATTTTGAATTTCTTTTATGAGAGTTTCCGGTTCATCCTTGGCTCGCTGTTCGTAATCTTTTGCAAGGACTATTGTGGCTTTCACTACTTGCCCGCGTATCTCGTCAGGCACTCCCGTTATGGCGCATTCTACAACGGCAGGATGAGTCATAAGGGCGCTTTCAACCTCAAAGGGACCGATACGGTAGCCGGATGATTTGATGACGTCGTCAGTACGCCCTACAAACCAGTAGTAGCCGTCTTCGTCTCTCCATGCCACATCTCCTGTATGGTAGATGCCGTTATCGTATGCCTCCTTTGTAAGAACAGGGTCATGAAGATATTCCTTGAAGAGCCCGAGGGGCTTTTTGCCATGAGTGCGGACAATAATCTCTCCATGTTCTCCATCCTCGGCGCTGCGCCCGTCGGGAGTGATCAGATCTATATCATATTCCGGTCCTTTTTTCCCCATAGAACCCGGTTTAGGTTCAAGCCAAGGGTAGGTGGCTATCGTCAGAGTGGTTTCTGTCTGTCCGAATCCTTCCATCAGTTTTATTCCGGTCAGAGCAAGCCATTCCTCATAGACGCTCGGATTCAGTGCTTCCCCCGCAATAGTGCAATATTTCAATGTCGAGAGATCAAATTTAGACAGATCCTCGCGGATAAGAAATCTGAAAATTGTGGGAGGAGCGCAGAACGACGTTATGCCATGTTCATGTATCTTGTGGAGCACGTCGACAGGTTCGAATTTCTCGAAATCATATACGAATACATTCGCTCCGGCTATCCACTGGCCATATAGCTTCCCCCACACAGCTTTCCCCCATCCTGTGTCGGCAAGCGTGAGATGAAGACTGTCTTCATTTATATTATGCCAATATGATGCAGTGATTATATGTCCGAGAGGATAAGTGAAATCGTGTGCCACCATCTTAGGCTGTCCGGTGGTGCCGGATGTGAAATAGAGAAGCGAGACATCGTCGTTGGTGTTAGGTTTCTCAGGACGTATGAAAGGCTTGGCTTCCTCAATCCCTTTATTGAAATCATACCATCCTTGGGGGATGATGGGTCCGGTAGAGATAAGAGCCTTTACTGTAGGACATTCCGGCAGCGCCTTTTCGATATGCTCCACCACCACCTTATCCCCTGTGCAGACTATGGCCTTGATTCCTGCCATCTGACAGCGATATTTCACATCTTTCTCAGTCAGGAGGTGAGTGGCAGGTATTACAGTCGCCCCTAATTTATGGAGGGCGACGATAGAGAACCAGAACTGATAATGCCTTTTAAGTATAAGCATCACCATATCCCCTTTCCCTATTCCGAGACTTTGGAAAAATGAGGCTGTCTTATCGCTCTCCCTCTTTATATCCGCAAAAGTAAACTGAATTTTCTCCCCCTTGTCGTTTGTCCACAGGAGAGCCGGACGGTCAGGTTCTTTCTCTGCCCACGCATCCACCACATCATAACCGAAATTGAAATTATCCGGCACATTCACATGGAAGTTATCCATGAAGTCGGCATACGACTCAAACTTTGTTTTGTCAAGAAATTTTTCGAGCATTGTTCATCAGGATATAATAGCCAATAATTTCACTCTTCCGCCGACTGCTTTCAGTCCGTGAGGTTTCCGGGCATCAAACATTATGGAATCTCCCCGGTTTAGGGTATGGGTTCTCCCTGCGATAGTAATTTCGAGAGTTCCTTCCACTATGAAGTTGAATTCTTGCCCCTCATGCGTGTTCAGAGTCAGCGGCCCTTCCGCATCGTGAGGCTCTACAGTAACCATCAGGGGCACAAAAGTACGGTGGCAGAATCCGGCAGCGAGATCCTGATAAGAGTAAGCTCCCGTGCGCTCCACACCGGTGCCGTGTCCGGAGCGGGTTATGTAATAAGACTGCATCTTTGGTTCGTCGCCAAACATCAAGGCAGTCATTTCCACTCCATAGACAGAGGATAACTTATGGAGGAAGCTCACCGGCACGTCGGCCATTCCGCTCTCATAGGAATCAAGAGTGGCAACCGGCACGCCGCATTGTTGTGCCATCTCTTCACGGGAAAGGTCAAGCGCATCACGCAAGCCTCTGATGCGTTCCGCTATTTGTTGTATGAAGTCCATATAATAGTCTTTTTTAATCTGCTTTCCTGACAGTTGGCGCTATTCTGCATTAAAGTCCGAAGAATGTCATACGGCTTAAATCCGGTGTGCCTGTAATCTCAAAAATTATATATGAGAGAAGACCCATAAGGAAAACATTGAAGTTGCCGAGATCGATGAGCTGCTGATGCTGGTAGCGTGGGCGAGTCCGCATCTGCCACCATATATAAATATCTATCAGCAGACAAATCACAGACGGGAGCATATCCACTCCGTTTAGATCCAGATGAAGCTCCAGACACATCACAATCGTAATCGCAGTATATAGAAAACCGTTTATAAGGAAAATTATTCGCCCCATGCGTCTTCCTACGGCACCGACAAGCGTAACTTTTGAATTTCGCAAGTCGGTTGTGAAATTGGCGTATCCGTAAAGCAGCGTGGCATTAAAACTCATAAGGCCCATGACAACACCCATATACACTGCGGGAATCAGATAGCTCCAGGTAATTCTCTCAGTAGATTCGTGCATCACTTGCAGCAGGCAGGTGCTAATCACACAGACGGGTCCGAAAATTATGAAAGAACATATCACGCCAAAAGGAGTGCGGAGCAAGGGATTACTTCCGCCGCAAGCCAGCCAAGCCACAAGGAGAATGAATATGCCGATAATGAAAGTCCACCATCCTCCCATTGAGGCAATCGTAAGACCGATCATCAATGCGATCAGTGCCATTGCGATACTTGCCTCTTTCAGGAAATTGAAGCTACCTTTCTTTGACTTGGTCAGTATACGTTGATCGATGTGTCCTCCGCTGTTGCGGCTCAGGTCATGATAGCGGTAATAGAAATTGGCTGCCTGTTGCAGGAAGATCACGAAAAGCATACAGAGAGAGGCGGGGATAATTTCGGAATTTCCTGATAATGCGGCACACGCGGTGCCGGCAAGCACACCCCCTATTCCCATCAGGAGGGAGCTGAATCTAACCTTGGTAAAAACGCTTGTTGTTCTTGCCATCTTCTTGAGAAGTATATCTTGTTATTGGTTTGCAGTTATCATATTGTGTACATCACCACGAAAAGACTCGTCGCGCCTATCACCATCCAGAGTGTTAACGCCTGAATAAGGGGCTTGACCCCAACCTGCTTGATGACCTTAAGGCTCAGGCTCGCTCCGATTGCAAAGAGTACAGCCACGAGGGCTTTCTTGGCGACTGCCACGAGGAAGGCATAGACCGTACCCATTGCCGGCATCATGCTTTCCGGAGTGTACGTATTGATGATCATTGCCAGAACGAAGAGAAGAATAAACCAGGGTATGCTTACTTTTGCCTTTCCTTCCCCTCCCTGCTTATTGCGGAAAAACCACATTGTGAAGAATGCCAAAGGGATGATCCAGAGGGCTCGGGTGCATTTTATGAGCGTAGCAAGATCGCATGCCTCCGTGCTGCCGGGGAAATACATCTGGTCGAACGCTGCTCCGGCTCCTACGACACTGCTGGTGTCGTGGATGGCTATCGCTGCCCACGTGCCGAACTGCTGCTGGCTCAGCCCGAAGAAGTGGCCCATCGGGGGGAAGATAAAGAGAGCAATAGCGTTGAGAATGAATATTACGCCTAATGACACTGCCATCTCGTTCTGATCGGCTTTAAGAACCGGCCCAACTGCGGCTATTGCGCTGCCTCCGCATATTGCGGTGCCTGAAGATATGAGATATGACGTTTTCTCGTTGATTCTCATATATCGCCCTAACAACACTCCAATCACCATTACTCCAATCACCGACACGATGGTGAAAATCATGCCATCGGCTCCACTCTGAAGTGATTTCTGCAGATTCATTCCGAAACCGAGACCCACAACGGATGCCTGAAGGAGATATTTCGACAGCTTTTTATTGAAAGTCGGATAGGGGATGCCGAAGATGAAGGCAAACGCCAATCCTAAGAACAAAGCCACGGGAGGAGTGATCAATTGGTGGTCTATACCCGGAATTTTGTCGAAAGGAATAATCATCAGGATCAGCAGAACCCAATACAGCGGGCGCCCGATGCGTTCAAGCGAACTGGTTTTAGGTGATGACATGATTGTCGAGTTTGAGTTTTGATTTGTTTATGCGGGCAAAGATACTAAAAAAAAATAAATAATGATTAACTTTGCAGTCTA